>JACRCO010000002.1 GCA_016218975.1 Deltaproteobacteria bacterium | reverse complement strand
CGTCTTCTGCCATTCGCCCAGGATGCCCCGGAAATCCTCACCGTGACAGCCGATGCAGGCGGCCTCCGATGCCTTGTACGTCTGGCCCAGGAACGGCGAGGCTGCGGCAGACATTTTCGGCACGAGGTGGCATCCGACGCAGTCCACGTTGGTGACGTACATCACGCTCGGCCGGTTCGGCACCCCGCGGGCGCCGATCCCCATGTAAAGCTGCTTCTGGATGTTGTGCTTCTTCTCGTGACAGACGGAGCAGTCGTACTGGAGCGGCTCGAGGCTCGTCTTGACCGCGTGCTTGATAGGCTCGTGGCAGTGCGTGCACTCTATCTTGTGCTCCGTCACGTGGTTCTTGTGCATGAAGTCGATGTCGGAGAAGTGGGACAGGCGCGCGGGCTCGTTATGGCACTGGAAGCACCGCTCCTTCTTGGCCTCTCCCTCGCCCTGGATGGCTTCGAGATGGCAATTCTGGCACGCGACGTGCCTCACCCCCACGAACTCCTGGTGGTTGAACTTCGTATCACCGATCTTTATGTCGCCAGACGGCGCGCCGTGGCAGTTCCCGCAGCCGCCGATCGGATTCTCGCTCCGGCCGAGCTTCGCCCCCTTGAAATGGCACAGGAAGCACGTGCTCGCGGTGACCTCCATGTGGTTCCCGACCACGATCTGGCTGTGGCAGCTAGTGCAGCGCAGCTTCTTTCCGCGCTTGAGGTCCGTCAGGTGTGGCCTGTGGTCGAACTTGATCTTTATGGGCGGTTTCCCGGGCTTCGGCGGCGGGGTGAATTCCACCTGTCCCTGGAGCAGCCGGGTTTCATGGCATCCCTTCCTGAGGCACGATTCGTCGCTGATCTCCGCGTACGGTTTTGAACTGTAAGTGCGGGTGACGTATTTGACGACCTGGGACAGGGCCTGGAATTTCAGGACCATCTTGTCCCTGACATCAGGCGGGTAGTGGCAGTCGACGCAAGGGACGTGGTTGTGCTTGGAGGTCTTCCACGCCTGGTAGTACGGCTTCATGATGTGGCAACTGGCGCAGAAGTAAGGGCTTGTCGAAAACTCGAACATCCCGACGGAGAATATCAGCACGAGAATACCCAGGAATCCAAGGAACTTGAAGAACCTGGGCTGGATGTGGAGCCGGTCCTGCCTCCCTTCGGGGACGTGCATCCCCATCGCTTCCATTATTTTCCTGGAAAACGGCCTTTCCGACTGTTCCCCCGTTTTCCCTTCCTTCCGTTCCTCGCTCATGTCCTGCCTTTCTATAACAGGAATCGCTCCTGGACTAAATGCAAACCAGAAATTCTACTCGCCCCGCGCGCAGGACTTCAATCCTTTTTTCCCTCACCGGGGGGCCGCCCCTTCGGAAGGAGGACAAGCTTGACAGTAAGAAGGGCGGCTATGAGGAGAAGCATCGTAGTCGAGTAGAACGCCACCTTCCGGCGCTGACGCAGCTCATCCTGGAAACTGCCGATTTCCTTCCGGGCCTGGCGGAGCTGGGCGTTGGCCTCGTGGACCAATGGAAAGATCCGATCGATCGAGAAGGAATGGATCGCCGGCCCGGCCTCGATCATCTTGTACCGAGCCCCGTCCAGGGACATCTTGAGCCGTTCGGTGTTCCGCCCGGCCCGTTCGGCGTCGGCAAGGTCCTTCTGCATCGCTTCGAGGCCGTTCTCGATGTCCCCCAGGAGACTCCGGGCGTTTTTCGCGAACTCCAGCGCCTTGCTCTCCGGCTCATGGCATGAGCCGCATTCCCCCGGGCCGGTTCCCGTGAAGACCTTCAGGGTGGGCTTGTGGTTGGTGTGGTTGCCGTGGCAGGTTACGCACTTCGGCCCGCCCCCCTCACGGATCGCGGTGAAATGGACGCTCTCGCGGAAATAGCCCACGACGGCGCTGTGGCAGTTGCCGCAGACATTGGATACCTCGCCGACCCCCGGCGGCGTGGCTCCGTGGACGCCGTGGCACGTGGCGCAGTTGGGGGCAAGGCCGGGGTTCTTCCCCGGGATTTTCCCGGAAAGGATCTGCCCGTGGACGCCCTTTTCGAAATCCGCCAGCTGAGTAGTGGGGATCCGGTACGGCTTCATCGCCGTCGGGTCTGCATGGCACTTGCCGCAGGTCGCCGGGACGTTTGAATGGAAAACGAGCGACCGCGGATCGTTCTTCCGCCGGATGTCGTGCTTCCCGTGGCAGGAAGTGCACACTGCGACACCAGGATCGTTCTTCCCGTATAGAAGCTTGCCGTGCACGCTCGTCTTGTATTCCGCGAACTGGTCCGTCCGCAGGTTGTACTGCCGCATCATCGCGATGTTCCCATGGCAGCGGGCGCAGAATTCCGGGATCTGCCTGCGGGACGGTTTTCCCCGGAACCCCTGCTTCGGGCTCATCGACTCCTCGCCGGGCAGGGAAGGATTGCCGCCGTGGCAAGTGACGCATGTCAGCCCGGCCTCCCTGTGGACGCTTGCGGCGAACTCCCTTGCGGGGGGGCCAAGCCTTCCTCCGAGCTTGCCGTGGCATGCGACGCAGCTGTCCGGTGCTTCCTCGACCGCCGCGGCCATGGGGGCCGCGAGGCACAGAAAAACCGCAGCCGCGAAGGCAAGGGCGGGCAGGGAATTCCGTGATTTCTTCCGGCATTCCCTCACGAATAGTATCCCCAGACGGTCAGGATCAGCAGGAAGAAGGTTACGCCGATACCGATCCGCACGGCCCGGGTCCGCCTGGAAGGATGGCGTTCCTCGCTGCGGTCCCAGAAGGGGAGAAACCAGACCGCAAGCGCGCCGAGCCCCTGGAACAGCACCCCCAGGACGACCGGCGCCCATTCCCCGAGGAATGAAAGCTTCTCCGTGACTTTCAGGAACTGGTAGGCGGCGAGGAAGTACCATTCGGGCTTGACGTTCGACGGCGTGTCGAACGGATCGGCTTTCGGAAGGATCGGCCCCGGCGCAAGCGACGCGAGAAGGATCAGAACCGCGAAAAGGATGACGAGCTGGATCAGCTGGCGCAGCACGTGGTGCGGAAAGAAAGGCTCGCTGCCGTATTTCCTGTAGGCCTCGAGATTTTCATATTGCGCCATGCTTCGTTCTCCTAAAGAGGCTCGGCGATTCCCTGCCGCCGGATCATGAGGAAGTGCAGGACGAGGAAAAGTATCATCAGTCCGGGCAGGATCACGACGTGGAAGGCGAAGAACCTCGTGAGGGCGAGCTGCCCGACCATGTTCCCGCCGCGGACGAAGTATTTGATGGAGTCGCCGACGACCGGGATGGCGGACAGGATGTCCGTGCCGACGGTGGTCGCCCAGTAGGATGCCTGCGTCCACGGCAGGAGGTAGCCCGAGAAACTGAACGCGAGGGTGAAGACCAGGAGCAGCACTCCGTTTACCCACGTCACGTCGCGGGGCGGGCGGTACGCGGCCGTGAAGAAGACCCGCATCATGTGCAGCAGGACCGTGACCACCAGGAGGTTGCCGGCCCAGCGGTGGATCCCCCGTACCATCCATCCGTAGGGGACCTGGTTCATTATGTCCACGACGCTTTTATACGCCTCTGCGGGCGTCGGCCGGTAATGCATGAGAAGGAGGCCGCCCGTTCCCATGAGAAACAGAAACAGGAGGAAGGAGATCCCTCCGAGGCAGGCCAGTAAATTGTTCTCGAGCCGCGTGCGGTAGAACCACACAGGCTTTTCGAACTGCTTCTTCATCCCTTCCCGCACGGAGAGACGCTCGTCGAGGGCGCCGTAGAGGATTCCCACCAGGGAGAACAGGTTGAACATCTCCGTGAAGACGGTGCGCTTCTCGAACTCGTGGCGCTGCCGTCCCGGCTCTTCCGTCGCCTGTTCCCCCGTCGGTTTCTTTTCTTCCGTCATGTCCCGACCACGATATTCCGTCCTTCGATCCGCACCGGGTACGAGGGCAGCGGGCGCGGGGCCGGCCCTCCCATCACGTTCCCGTTCAGGTCGAACGTCGCGGTGTGGCAAGGGCAGGCGATGACGCCGGCGCCCCGGTATTTCACCACGCAGCTCATGTGGGTGCAGACCGCGGACACCGCAGCCACCTTGTTGGCCTCGCGTATGACGAGAACCGGCTCGCCGCGTACCACGACGACGCGAGACTGCCCCACGAGCAACTCCTCGAGCGGAATCCCTATGCGCCCCTCGCCTCCGGACCGGTCGGCCGAAGGCCACAGGAACCGGAAGAGGGGATAGAAAAGGGATGCGGTGAAGATTGCCGTCAAGGTCCCGAGAGCTATGTTTATGAAGTTTCGCCGGTTGCGGTTCGCGGGAATAGACTGCGGGTGGTCTTCGGCTGTCATCTACCTCCCCATGCGTGATGTGTCAATCTTCGACGAACGTTTCGTAGTCCTCGTTGTTCATCAACCGTTCGATCTCTTCGGGGTCGTGGACTTCGACCTCGACGAGCCATCCCTTCCCGTAAGGGTCCACGTTGATGAGCGAGGGGTCTTCCACGACGTTTTCGTTCACGGCCTTCAGGGTGCCGGTGACCGGAGAGACGAGCTCCACGACCGTCTTCTGGGACTCCAGCTCCCCGATCGTGTCTCCCGGCTCGATGAACTTTCCCACCTCCGCGTGCGTGACGGAGATGATCTCCCCGAGCTGCTCCTGCGCGTACTCCGACAGCCCGATGCGGGCCGTTTCCCCCATCTCGAGCACCCAGAGATGATCTTCGGAAAATTTCATCTGCGATTCTTCCATGGAAACATCTTACAGGAACGGGGGCGCGGCTTGTCAACCCAGAACGTCGAGGGCTATCTCAACGTTTCCGAGCGGCGCACTCACCTGTACGCCATTAACGCGCGGGGAGATCCGTTCGATGATTTTCCGCGCGATCTCGATCCCGGCGCGCTGGCCGTCTTCCTTGGAGCGGCAGCGCGACATCCGGGTGAGGATATCGGCGGGGACGACGACGCCGGGAACCTCGTTGTTCATGAACTCGGCGTTCTTGAAGCTGACGAGCGGCCAGACGCCTGCGAGGATCGGTATGCGGCGCGCGTGCCCGTCCACCCGGTCGAGGAAACGGAAGAGCGCTTCGACGTCGAAGACCGGCTGGGTGATGGCGAACTCGGCTCCCGCCTCGATCTTGCGGAAGTAGCGGTCGATCTCCCGCTCGAGGTCGACCGCGCAGGGGTTCGCCCCCACGCCGATGTAGATGCCGGTCGGCGGCGAGATCGGGTTCCCGCCTATGTCGAACCCGCGGTTCAGGTTGGCCACGACTTGCGTGAGCCCGATCGCGTCCACATCGAAAACTCCCGTGACGTCGGGGTACTCTCCCAGCTTCGGGGGATCTCCGGTTATGATAAGGAAATTGGCGAGCCCCGCCGCGTATCCGCCCAACAGGTCCGACTGCATCCCGATCAGGTTCCTGTCCCTGCAGCAGTAATGCAGGATCGGCTCGATGCCCACCTCCCGGTGGATGGTAAGGGCGGCGATCATCGGGGAGATCCGGGCGCTCGCGCGCGGTCCGTCGGGGATGTTGATCGCGTCGACGCCCGATTCGGCGCACCGCCGGACTTTCGCGAGCATATCCTTCATGTCCCAGGAGCGCGGAGGGAGGATCTCCACGGAGGAAACCCTGGCACCCGAAGCTATCTTCTCCGCGAGCCGCGATTTCTTTTCCGTGGGGACGACGTGCACCAGCGATTCCTGGCGCGCGAAATGCTTTACCTTGATGTGCTTTTTCACCCCGCTCAAGGATTTCACGGCGCGGGCCGCCATCTTTATGTGCGCCGGAGTCGTGCCGCAGCAGCCGCCGACGCCGCGCACCCCCATCTCGATGTACTTCTTGGCGTACTCGGTGAAGTATTCGGGGCTCGTGAGGTAGATCATCCTCCCCGCGATGTCCCGGGGGAGACCGGCGTTCGGCATGACGACGAACGGCTTTTTCGTCCGGGGCAGGACTGCCTGCAGTGCGTCGAATACCCCCGCGGGCCCTACGCCGCAATTGATCCCGATGAGATCGACGTTTTCGTCCGAGGAAAGGACCTGGGTCATCGTCTCGGCGCTCGTGCCCACCGCCGTCTCGCCGCGCTCGTTCAGCACGAACGAGGCCAGCACCGGCAACCCGAGCCGTTTCGCGGTCCGGGCGGCAAGCTGGAGCTCCTTGAGATTGGTGAATGTCTCCAGCACCGCAAGGTCCACGCCTTCCATCGCCAGTGCGCCGAGCTGCTCGGCGAAGGCAGCTTCCACTTCGGCGACGTGCTCCGCAGGCAGGATCTGGTCGGGGCGGATGCTGGGGCCCACCGCCGCCGCCACGTACACGGAATCCCCGGCCGCTTCGCGTGCGATCCGTACCGCCTCACGGTTGATCGCCTCCGCCTTTTCCGCGAGCCCGAAGGGGCGCAGCATTATGCGGTTCGCGCCGAACGTGTTCGTCTCGATCACGTCGGCCCCCGCGTCCACGTATTCCCTGTGGATCTGCGCGATCAGCTTCGGATTGGAAAGGCAGAGCTCGTCGTAGCAGGTGTTGAGGAATACCCCCCGATCGTAGATCATCGTGCCCATCGCGCCGTCGAAGAGCAGCGGGGACTCCTTCATGCGTTCGAGGATGTTCCGCATCTTTTTTTAGTCCAGCTCGTCGAACTGGGATTTCGGGGCGTAGCAGATGGGGCACACCCAGGCTTCCGGGAGGTCCTCGAACGCCGTCCCCGGAGGAATTGCGCTCAAGGGATCCCCCTTCTCCGGTTCGTAGATGTAGCCGCAGTTCGCGCAGATATACCGTTTGATGGCTGCCTCCTTTTTGAAACCCCTAAACGGCGAAGTACTTGGCCTGGGGATGATGGGCGATGATCGCCGACGTCGTATGCTCCGGCACCATCTCCATCGTTTCCGTCAGCGTGACGCCGATCGCTCCCGGATCGAGCAGATCGAACACTCCCTTGTGGGCAGACAGGTCCGGGCAGGACGGGTAGCCGAATCCATAGCGTGAGCCCTGGTACTCCTGCACGATGTAGCCGGCCGGCCCCGAGGGCTTACGCCCGCCGATGCCGAGCTCCGCCCTGATCCTCTCGTGCCAGTATTCCGCGAGGGCGTCGGCCGCTTCCACGCCGAAGGCGTGCAGCATGAGGTAATCATGGTAGCGGTCCGCGGAGAAGAGTTCGTGGGCGGCCTCGCCGATTCTCTCCCCGACTGTCACGACGAAAAATGCGACGACGTCCCCTCCTTCCTTATTCGGCTTGAAGTAATCTGCGATGCAAAGGTGCGGAGGGGCGGCCTGCCGGGGGAACGGGAACAAGTGCCTCTTCCCCGCGTCCTCGACGACGAGCGTATCCCCTTCCGAGAAGCAGCGGAAGTAGCCGTAGGCCGCCTTCGGGCATAGCAACCCTTCCTCGACGCAGCGGCGCTTCAAGGCTTCGTAAAGCGGCCTTACCTTCTCCGTGACGAGCCGGTCGTACTCCTCCGCGGAAAGTTTTCCCCGCCGGTACCCCCACCGCCCGCGGAAAAGCGCCTGCTCGTTCATGTACGGGAACAGGGCTGCCACGTCGATTTCAGCGACACGTCGGGCGCCCAGGAAGGGAGGAGTCGGCGCCGGATTGTCGCGGAAGATGCGCTCCCCCTTCGGGCCGGGCGTCGCCGCCTGCGCGCCTGTCCCCGCGCGGAACACCGTGGAGGAGAGGGGGCCCTTTTCCAGCGCGCGCATCGCCGACAGCCCCGCGAAGGCGTCGGCGCAGTACACGACCGGACCGGTGTAGCCTGGAACGCAGCATTCCGCCACGAATTTTTCCGTCAATGCGGCTCCCCCCAGCAGGATCGGGACGGAAAGACCCGCAGCCGCGTACTGCGGCATGCTTTCCTGCATGACGATCGCCGACTTGACGAGCAGGCCGCTGAGCCCGATGGCGTCAACAGCGTATTCGCGGGCCTTTTCGATGACCGTCTCCGCGGGGACCTTGATCCCGAGGTTGTAGACCTTATACCCGTTGTTGGTGAGGAGGATGTCCACGAGGTTCTTTCCGATATCGTGGACGTCCCCCGCGACGGTCGCCAGCAGCATCCTTTTCCCGGCATCTTTCTCCCCGCCGGCCAGCCGCGGCTCCAGCCGTTTCACGCATTCCCGCACGACCTCGGCGGACTGGAGGACGAACGGCAGGAGCATCTCCCCTCGTCCGAACAGGTCGCCCACCCGCCGCATGGCCGGCACCAGGAGCTGGCCGATGATCGCCTGCGCGGGACGCCGGGTCAGGAGGATCTCCAGCAGGTCCTCCAGCCCGGTTTTGTCGCCTGTGACCACTTTTTCCGCGAGAAACTCCTCCGGGGGCAGGGCGGCCGCCTCCCGCCCGCCCGGTTTCGGCGCTTCCGCTTCCCTGTCGGAAAAGTGCGCGATGAAGGAAGAAAGTGGAGACGTCTCCGGATCGCTTCGCCGGTTGTAGATGAGGTCCAGGCAGACCCGGCGGTCCTCTTCCGGTATACGGGCGAAAGGAAGGATCTTCGCCGCGTCGACGATGGCGGCGTCCAGCCCCGCCTCCACCGCCTCGTGGAGGAACACGGAGTTGAGGAACCGGCGGGAGCGGGGGGAAAGGCCGAAGGAAACGTTGCTCACCCCCAGGCTCGTGAACACCCCCGGCAGTTCCGCCTTGACCTGCCTGACGGCAGCCAGCGTCGCTTCCGCGGCCCCGGCCAGCGACGGATCCCCCGAGCCGACGGTAAACGTCAGGACGTCGAAAAGGAGGTCGGACGGCCGGAGCCCATAACGCCCGACCGCCAGGTCGTGGATTTCGCGGGCGACGGCGACCTTCTCCTCGACGGTCATCGCCATCCCCTTCTCGCCGATGGTCAACGCGATGACCGCCGCCCCGTATTTTTTCGCGAGAAGGCAGATGCGCTCCATGTTTTTCCCGCCGTCCTCGAGATTGACGGAATTGATGAGACAGCGGCCTGGATGCGTCCGAAGGACAGCCTCGATGCAATCGGGAGAGGTCGAGTCGATCACAAGCGGAATCTTGATCGACTTCGCGAAGAGGCGTGTCAGTGCGACGAGGTCCGCCTTCTCGTCACGGCCCGCGTATGCGGCGCAGAGGTCGACGGCGTGTGCGCCGTCCTCCTGCTGTTCCAGACCGGCTTTCAGGCACCCCTGGTAGTCGTCCGCGAGAAGCAGCTCGCGGAAACGGCGCGAGCCGTTGGCGTTCGCCCGTTCGCCGATCAGGAGCGGCGCGATCTCCTGCCGGATTTCGACGGACTGGTACAGGCTTGAAAGGGATGGGGGCCATTGCGGATTTCGTTCCGCGGGATGGGCTCCCGAGAGACTTTCCGCCAGGCGGCGGATGTGATCCGGCGTGGTGCCGCAGCAGCCGCCGACGATGCTCACCCCTTCCTCGACGACGAACTCCTTCATGCGGGCGGCGAAATCTTCCGGCGCGAGAGGGTATACGGTCTTCCCGCCGACAACCTCGGGCATCCCCGCGTTGGGAAGGCACGAGATCCTGCCGGGCCAGTGACGGGCCAGGTAGCGGACGTGCGACTTCATCCCCTCCGGCCCTGTTGCGCAGTTCAAGCCCAGCGAGAAGACGGGGAAAGGCTCGATCGCTGCCGCCGCTGCCGCCACGTCGGTTCCGACGAGCATCGTGCCTGTGCTTTCCACCGTCATGGATACCATCACGGGGAGATTTTTCCCCAGCCGCTCCAGCGTATCGAAACAGGCGACCAGCGCGATCTTGATCTGCATAAGATCCTGGCACGTCTCTATCAGGATCAGGTCCACCCCTGCCTCGGTCAGCGCCCTGATCTGCCGGGCGTAGGCTTTCGCCATCTCGTCGAATGTGATGTGGCCGAGGGACGGCAGCTTCGTCGTCGGGCCGACCGCCCCCGCGATCCAGGCGCCCGCGCCGTGTTTCCGGACGGCAGCCCTCGCGCATTCCACCGCCGCCGCGTTTATCTCCTCGACGCGCTCTGAAAGGCCGTACTCGGCCAAGACGATATCGTTGGCTCCGAACGTGTTCGTTTCCACTGCGGTGGCGCCCGCTTCGAGGAAGGAGCCGTGCAGCTCGGATATAGCCTCGGGCGCGGAAAGGTTCAGGTATTCATTGCACCCTTCGTGTCGCCCCCAGGCGGACGCCGGCAGGCGCATGCGCTGCAGGTTCGTGCCGCAAGCCCCGTCGAAAACGATTATCTTTTCCTTGTGCGGATCCACCCTGACCCCCCGGTTCGGCCCATTGAAGGCGGTCTTTCCGGCTCATATGTAAGTTGCCTATCTTACAGGGGAAATCTCTCCGGGTCAAACCGCCCCGCGTTTCTCGCCATGCTTCCGCTGCGGCGATGGATACGGTTTTGCCTTATCCGTTGCACCCGGCCGGGCTCCTCTCAGTGGCGTAAACCGCGGGCTCCCGCTTTTGGCTTGACTTGACGAAACGTTTATTGCTATAAAACGGATTGTATACGGTATACAATCTACTGAGTCCGAATCAAACACATTCTGTCCATTTCGCAGCAAGTTGCCCGGGTTCGGTTGTTATAATTTAAGAATATCGCCGAAAACGGAAAGGAGGGTGTCGGAAAACCATCGGAGTATGCGTCAGGTCCATACATCAGGCCATCCCATGAAAGGGGGTTCGACAGTATGTCGAAGGTTATGGAAAAAGCTTCCCTGAAGGAAAAGTTGTTCGAGAAGATCCAGGCCCACCGTCCCCGCATCACCAAGCTCGTCAAGGAACAGGGAAAAATCCTCATCGACCAGGTCACCATCGAGCAGTGCATCGGTGGAGCGCGCGACGTCCGTACGCTCGTGACCGACGTCTCCTACCTCGATCCGCACGAGGGTATCCGGTTCCGCGGGAAGACGATCCCCGAGACGTTCGCCGCCCTTCCCAAGGTCCCCGGCTCCGAATATCCGTACGTGGAAGGCTTCTGGTACTTCCTCATGACCGGCGACGTTCCGACGTTGGAGCAGACGCTGGCGGTCGTGGAGGACTTCAAGGCCCGGGCGAAGGTTCCCCAGTACGTGTTCGACATCCTCCGCGCGATGCCGCGCGACACGCACCCGATGACGATGTTCTCCGCCGGCATCCTGGCGATGCAGCGGGAATCCCTCTTCGTCAAGAGGTACAACCAGGGGATGAAGAAGACCGAGTACTGGGACCCGATGTACGAGGACTGCACCAACCTGATGGCGAAGCTCCCGGAAATAGCGGCCTACATCTACCGCATGAAGTACAAGAGCGACACCCCGATCGCGCCGGATCCGAAGCTCGACCTGGGCGGCAACTTCGCCCACATGATGGGATTCCCCAAGCCGTATGACGATGTCGCCCGGATGTACTTTATCCTCCACTCCGACCACGAGTCGGGCAACGTTTCCGCCCACACCACGCATCTTGTGGCCTCGGCGCTGTCCGATGCCTACTACTCCCTCTCGGCCGGCATCAACGGCCTGGCGGGTCCGCTCCACGGCCTGGCGAACCAGGAAGTGCTCGGGTGGTGCCAGGGCGTGTTCCAGAAGCTGGGCGGGAAGCTTCCGACCGACGAGGAACTCAAGAAGTTCCTGTGGGATACCCTCAACAGCGGACAAGTCATTCCCGGGTACGGCCACGCGGTGCTCCGCAAGACCGACCCGCGGTACGTGTCCCAGATGGAGTTCTGCCTGAAGAACCTGCCGGACTACCCGCTGTTCAAGCTCGTGAACCAGATCTACAAGATCGCGCCGGACGTTCTCCGCGAGCACGGGAAGGCGAAGAACCCGTGGCCGAACGTCGACGCGCAGTCGGGCGTCATCCAGTGGTACTACGGCCTCACCGAGTACGACTTCTACACCGTGCTCTTCGGCGTAGGCCGGGCCCTCGGCGTTCTCACCAACATCACGTGGGACCGGGCGCTTGGGTACGCGATCGAGCGGCCCAAGTCCGTCACCACGGACATGCTGGAGAAATGGGCGGCTGAAGGAGGCCGGAAGCTGTCCTGATCGCAAAGTAAGAATGAACGAACCGCAATGAAAGGGGCGCCTCGCGGCGCCCCTTTTTATTAAACGGGAATGAGAAACAAAAACAGGGACGTTCTTAAAAACTCGATACCGATTTTTCTTTTTCCAACTGTCGAGTTTTTAAGAACGTCCCTGTTTTTGTCCTGTTTTTGTCTCCGTCCCTGTTTTTAATGCGTCCCGCACTCGCTGCAGGCGCCCAGGATATGAAGCTCCATGGAATTGACCGAAGAGATCTCGGTTCCGCTGTCCCACCGGACGCTAAGGAGGAAGTCCGGAAGCGGGACGTCCCGCACCGTGTGGCAGCGGGTGCAGTGAAAATGGGCGTGAGGCGGACAGTCGCACTCGAATCGAGAAGAAGACTCGTTGTTCGAGCGGATCTCGCGGACCTGACCTTGTTCCCGGAGGAAGTTCAGGTTCCGGTAGACGGTCCCCAGGCTGATATTGGGGAGCGCCTTGCGCGCCTCCCGATAAATCATATCGGCCGTGGGGTGACTCGGTGCGGTTTTCTGCAGAATGTCGAGGATAACAGCGCGCTGACGGGTATTCCGCGATTTTTTCACAGGACACCACCCCATTTGAGCGATTTTTCCACAGGCCCAACCCCCTGAAGCACTTACAGTAAGGTATCCTATTTTCCTGTGCATTAAATGTCAAGGAATTGTATAGGGTATGGAACCCGGGGTTGAACCCCGGGGGAGTTTCCGATATATAGGGATGTTATTATCACGCGGAGGTATGTTCAACGATGCTACTGTCGGGGGTCACGTTCATGATGTTTCCAGCAGCCGCCGGTATCATGGACACGAGAGTGTTCCAGCATGTCCTGCTCGCCGGTCCGATCGTAAAGCTCGTCCTTTTGATGCTCATCGTTTTTTCCGTCGTTTCCTGGGCGATCATCTTCCTGAAATTCCGGCTTTTCAAGGGGATCGACAAGAACCAGGCGGATTTCGTCAAGTCGTTCGCGGAGGGGAAGAGCCTATCTGTACTGTACGAACTGGCGGAGAAGTCGGAGCGGACGCCGCTGACCGAGGTGTTCCGCACCGGATACCAGGAACTGACGCGGATCCAGCGGGGCCGCGGCCCGGAAGCCCCGATCGGCGGGCGCGGCGGGGCGTCCTTCCCGATGGACAACATAGAGCGGGCGATGAGGAAAGCCGCCAATGAAGAAACCGCCCTGATGGAATCGTACTTGCCGTTTCTCGCGACCACGGGCAGCGCGACGCCGTTCATCGGATTGTTCGGGACCGTGTGGGGCATCATGAACGCATTTTCAGGAATCGCGACCACGGGGAGCGCGACGCTCGCCACGGTCGCCCCCGGCATCGCCGAGGCGCTCATCGCAACGGCTGCAGGCCTTGCCGCGGCGATACCGTCGGTCATGGCGTATAATTATTTCGTGAACAGGGTACGCGCGGTGGCGACCCGGATCGACAGCTTCACCATCGAGTTCGTAAACTTCCTCGAGCGCAACGTCGACAAGGTGTAGCGATGGCCATTTCTTCGGGAAACGGCGGAGACCGCCGGATGATGTCGGAGATCAACGTCACGCCCCTCGTGGACGTGATGCTGGTTCTCCTCATAATTTTCATGGTGACCGCCCCCATGCTGACCCAGGGCGTGGACGTCAATCTTCCCCAGGCCGACGCCAAGGCGCTGCGCGCCGAGGAGGAACGGCTGGTGGTAACGGTGGACATGTACAGCAGGATCTACATAGGCAAACAGCCGGTGGAATTCAACCGCCTCAGCCCGGCGCTGAAGGCCATCGTGGCGGCTCGCGCAGACCGTCAGGTCTATTTCCGCGCGGATCGGGCCGTCCCCTACGGATTCGTCGTGAAGGTCATCTCGGAGGTACGCAACGCAGGGATCGAAAAGCTGGGGATGGTCACCGAGCCGCTGGAGCGGTAGGGGAGCGCATTTGCGCCCTCTGGCCATGGAGCCTGGGGTCCATCTCTTCCGGAGGATGCTGGCCCTCTCGGGGGTCTTCCACGCGTTGACGTTTCTGCTCGGCGTACTGTGGCTGAGCTTCAGCGCTCCCCCTCTTCTCGTCGCACCCGTCACGGTCGTCGATCTTATCGGCGGCGGCCAGCTTGCGGGGTCCGAAAGGTCGGAGCCTCCTTCGACCCCGGCCGTCTCGCGCTCGCAGAATAACGCGGGGAATAAAGGCAAGGCGGCACGCGAGACGAAGCGGGAGAAGCGTGAGCGGCTGAAACGGGAGATGAGGGAGAAACGCGCAGCACGCCTGGAAGCGGCAAGGCCCCGGGAAGTGTCTCCTTCCGACTCCCGGGCGTTTTCCGAGATAATCCGCAGGATGAGGGAAGAGAAGGCATCGAAGACCCAGGTGCGCGATGCGGTGGATACGATACGGCGGGAAACGGATGTCCGGGCCGCCGTCAAGAGAATAGGCGAGCGGGTGGGGCACCGGGTCGACCTGTCGGCCGTACGGTCCGCAGGGAAGGGAACCGGGCAACGACCGCCGGCCGGGTTGCCCGGAGCGTCGGGCACGACGCAGGTGGCGCCCGAGATCCTGGCTTACGCACGGGCGCTGGATGAAAAGGTCCGTGCGAACTGGACCGTCCCTGAGCTGGCGGAGAAAGTCGCGAAGACGTTGATGGTGCAAGTTCGGATCACGATCGAAAAGGATGGGGCGGTGTCCAACGTGCGCATGGAAAAGGTATCGGGCAACTCCTACTTCGACGATTCCGTCGAACGGGCCATCAGAAAGGCAAGCCCGCTTCCCGTTCCGCCGGAACAGCTCCGCGGAGGGGAGGACCATTACGAAGTGGGATTCCGGTTCTACGGGGGCGGGGAGCAGTGACGCGATTTCGAAGATGTTCCTTGCTCCTGTTCGCGCTGGCTGTCCTTCTTTCTCCTGCGACGGCCGCCGCCATATTCTACATCGACATCAACGCCCCCGGCGGAAAGCGGATGCCTGTGGCGCTTCCGCCATTCGTCGTCGAGAGCGGCGACAAGTCCCTTTCTGAGGAAATCCCGAAGGTGATAGGAGGGGACCTGGCGATGACCGCCCTCTTCCAGGTGATCTCCTCCGACGCCTACCTGGAGAAGATCGTGCCGGACCATTTCGGGAGCAAGCCGCTTTCCCTGCCCGACTGGAAGCTGATCGGCGCGGAAGCCGTGGTCATAGGGAAGGTGGAGATGCGCGGAAAACAGATGGCCGTCGAGATGCGTCTTTACGATTCGACTCTGGGGAAATTGATGGCGGGGAGGCGCTACACCGGCTCACCCCACCTGTTCCGCAAGATGGCGCACAGGTTCGCGAACGAGATCCTTTACGCCTTCACCGGCGTGCGGGGGATTTTCGACACGGAAATCGCTTTCAGCGCGACGCCGGAGAAAGGACGGGGGAAGGAAATATACGCCGTAGGGCTCGACGGGGCGGACCTGCGCAAGATCACGCAGAACCGCAGCTACAACCTGTTTCCACGCTGGTCGCCTGACGGCGGCACGCTTGCATACACTTCCTTAAAGACGGGAACCCCTGTCATCTACCTGCGGGACCTGGAGCAGGGATCCGAAAAGGCTGTTGTACAGTTCGGCAACACGAAGTCGCCCGGCTGTTTTTCCCCCGACGGAAACTCCCTCTTCGTGTCGGTCAGCGTGAAGGGAGATACCGACATCTACCGCGTCCGCCTCGGCAATATCTCTCACGAGAAGATCGTGGAAGGATACGGAATCGAGATCTCCCCATCGGTATCCCCCGACGGGAAAAAAATGGCGTTCGTTTCCAGCAGGAGCGGCTCGCCCCAGGTATATGTCCGGGACATCGGTTCATCGAACGACCACCGCATCTCTCATGCCGGGAGCTATTCCACTTCGCCGTGCTGGTCCCCCATGGGCGACCGGATCGCCTTCACATCCATGGCCGGGGGAAAGTTCTCGATATACACCGTCCGTCCGGACGGCAGCGACCAGCAGCTCCTCGTTTCCGGGGACGGAGACTGCGCCGATCCCTCCTACTCTCCTGACGGCCGGTACGTGGTTTACAGCTTTCAGAAAAAAGGATATTCTACGGTCAAAATCATCTCCGCAGACGGCCGGTGGGGGAAAACGCTTGTTTCAGGGCTTTCAGGGGCGGGCTCTCCTGCATGGTCTCCACGAAGATAACCCGCGGCTTACGAAGGCCAGGATGCAGCAATATCACATATCGCGCGAGAGGAGAAAAGGCATGAGCAAGGGGAGGGGTCTGGCGTGGTGCGTGCTGGTTCTCGCGGTAGCGTTGGTCTTTTCATTTGGGTGCACGAAAAAGCAGGCGGTGAAACCCTCGGAAACGCAGCCTGCGGCGGCCGGGGCGGGTAAGGAAGCGCCGGGCAAAGGGATCGCCACGGAAGAAATGAAGCCCGCGGCCACGGCTCCGGCAGATGAAAAGAAGCTTGCCGCTTCCGAGGCCGGTGCGGCAGTCACTGAGGAAAAACCGTCACCGTTCGCGGACATCCGTTTTGATTTCGACAAGTCGTTCATACGGGACGACGCAAAGCCGACTTTGGCGAAAGTTGCGGAGTACATTAAGAAGAACAAGGGCGCGAAGATCCTTGTCGAGGGGCATTGCGATGAGCGCGGAACGTCCGAGTACAACATGGCTCTCGGCGACCGCCGCGCCGCCAGCGCGAAAAAATATCTCGAGTCCCTTGGCGTTCCCGCGGCCTCCCTTTCCACGATCAGCTTCGGCAAGGAGAAGCCGGTGGATCCGGGGCACACCGAGGAAGCGTGGGCGAAGAACCGCCGGGATCACTTCGTCCTGAAATAGAGGATTCATGAAGCGACGCGACATCGCGCTGCTGCTGTGCCTGGGAGTCCTCGGGATTTCGGCGGGCGGCTGCTCCCTCACGGAATCGGGGGCGTTCGTCCGTCTCCAGGAGGAAGTCGAAACGGTGAAGAAGGAGGTTGCGGCGGTAAAATCCTCCGCAACCTCCTCTCCCGCTTCCGGCCGCATCGACGCCGGGGAGCTCCAGGCGGTTCGGAAGAACGTCGCGGACCTCACTGCTTCCTACGACCAGGTCAAATCCGACATGGTCGCAGCCACGACGCGCGCAGACGAGACGAAAGTTCAGATGCAGAAAGAGAACGCGGCGGTGAACGACCGGTTGAACGAGCAGGGCCAGACGATCCAGGCACTGCGCGGGAAGCTCGCGAAGCTCGAAGAGTTAGAGAAGCGCCTTGCAGCGGTCGAGGAAAAAACGGAAAAGCTTGCGGCCGCGTCACCCCTGCCGGTGGCGACGCCGGTTACCACCCCGCAGGACTGGAAAAGCCCGGAGGAGATGTACGATTACGCCCTGGGACTCGTCAAGAGGGGAGAGTCCCGCAAGGGGCGCGAACTCCTCACAACCTTCGCTGCGAAGTATCCGGACCACAAGCTGATGCCGAACGTCCTCTACTGGAAGGGTGAATCTTTCTACGCGGAAAAGGATTTCGAGAGCGCCATCCTTTCCTTCCAGGACGTGATAGACAAGCACCCTGCCGGGGACAAGGCACCGGACTCCATGTACAAGCAGGGGCTCTCATTCCTCGGGCTGAAGGACAAGAAGAACGCCCGCATCGTTTTGGAGCTTCTCGTGTCGAAACATCCCCGTTCTCCCGCCGCTGCGCTGGCGCGCCAGAAACTGGCCGAGTTGAAATGATATCGAGAAGGATGCGGCCGGAGCGGTGATGATCAAGAACTTCGTGCTGGACACGAACGTCCTCCTGCACGACCCCAACGCGCTCTTCAAGTTCCAGGACAACCGGGTCATCGTCCCGATCACGGTGATCGAAGAGCTGGATCATTTCAAAAAAGACCTGAACATGCTCGGGCGAAATGCCCGGACTGTCTCGAAGTTCATCGACAAGTTGCGGGTTACGGGGAGCCTGTCGGAGGGCGTCCCGATCGACAACGGGGGAACGCTCCGGGTGGCCTTCGGCGGAGAAGGGAGCTCGCTCCTTCCTGCCGAGCTCTACGGGGAAAAGAAGGACAACCACATCCTGGCCGTGGCCTTGAGCGTCCGCGCGAGGGAGAAGGACGTCCCCGTGGTGGTCATCTCCAAGGACACCAACCTGCGGATAAAGGCCGATTCCCTGGGACTGCGCGCGGAGGATTACGAGAGCGGCCGTGTGGAGATCGAGGAGCTCTACCGCGGGTTCCGGGAGGTTGAAGTCGGGAAGTCCTGGATCGACGCTTTCTATGCCGGGGCGGAGAGCGCGCCGCCCGAGGG
>JACRCO010000001.1 GCA_016218975.1 Deltaproteobacteria bacterium | reverse complement strand
GTCGTGACGACTTCCATCTAAATTGAGTATGCGAAAAGAATCGCCCGCCGTCAAAGAAAGTAATGTGTGGAATTATTTCCACATCAATATAATGTATTTATCTGTGTGGGCAATTATTTACCCTTTCTGAACGCCCCTCATCTATCATGATCGTTTTGAATCTCGCAAGATACTGATATTGCAGCATTTTACATTGCCTAACTTTTTTGGTTCCATATGGCACGGATTCTGCTTCTGATAAAAACAGTAAACAATATTGGACCGGAACAGGGGTAAATAATGAAAAAGCCTTCCTTGATCCTTCTTGCGGCTCTCCTTATCGTGTTCGGCGCCGGTTGGTCTTTTGCGGCCAACATCACGATCTACGACGGCAGGCAATCTTCAAGCGACCCGTGGTACGGCAGCCGCGAAGACAACGAAGTCGAACCCGGATGCGTTATCAACCAGACCTGGGATCTCGAAGGTTTTACCCTGCAAGGGAACAAACTGAAGATGATCGGGGGCTACAACTTCAAAAACGGCAATTCCGGCTATACTTCCGGCGACATATTCCTCGCCACAGGCGCCGCTCCGCAATACGGGACGGTGACGAATCCGGCTTTTGGCTACGCTACCACGTACAATACCTATGGTTACGACTATGCCCTGCAGCTTGACTTTGCAAACAGCATCTACAGGATATTCGGCCTGACCTCCGATTCCCGCGTAAAGACGGCCTGGTTCAGCTCAAACAGAGGCTCGAATCCGTGGAAATACTCCGACGACGGCACCGGCATTTTTCTCGGTCAGGGTACGTTGATGTACGAAACCGGTTTAAGCGACGGCTCAACCGGATTCCTGGGAGGCAACCACAACGCCGTGACGGTCGATATCGGTTTCCTCGGTTACGGGACCGATTTCTACGCGCACTATACGATGGGTTGCGGCAACGACGATCTGATGGGGCATGGCGCCACTGCACCGG
Source organism: Deltaproteobacteria bacterium (assembly GCA_016218975.1). Classification (NCBI taxonomy): domain Bacteria; kingdom Pseudomonadati; phylum Myxococcota; class Myxococcia; species Deltaproteobacteria bacterium. The sequence continues at coordinate 111,651 of JACRCO010000001.1, read as the reverse complement.
TTCCCGAGCCCGGGACGCTGATTCTTCTCGGGACGTGCCTTATCGGGATTTCGGGTTATGCGAGGAAACGGATCCGGAAATAATCGCGAAGTTCACCAGTCAACCTTGTAAACCAACCTATACGAAAGCGGGGGCGTTTCCGCCCCCGCTTTTTACTATCCGTTTACGATCAAGCCGCTGTAAAAACCCGATCTTCCCGGGACTGTCCCTGTTTTCAGGTAAAACCTCAGGAACGTCCCCGTTTGTAGGTAAAACCTCAGGAACGTCCCCGTTTGTAAGTTCGTTCCGGTCTTGCTTTAGAACTGCGCCTTGAAGTACTCCCGGTTGAGCCGGGCGATGAACTTCACGTTGATCCCCTTCGGGCAGGCGGCCTGGCACTCGTAATGGTTGGTGCAGTTGCCGAAGCCGCAATCCTGCGCCGCCTGGAGCATGGCGACGACCCGCTCGGCCGCCTCCACCTGACCCTGCGGCAGCGCCGCGAGCTGGGAGACCTTCGCACCGGTGAAGAGCATCGCCGCGCCGTTCGGGCAGCCGGCCACGCAGGCCCCGCATCCGATGCACTCGGCGGCGTCCATCGCGTACTCCGCTTCGGGACGCGGGATGGGGATGGAGTTGGCGTCCGGGCACCCGCCGGTGTGGGCGGAGGTGTACCCACCCGCCTGGATGATCTTGTCAAGAGCGCCCCTGTTCACCATCAGGTCCTTGATGATGGGAAACGCCCGTGCCCGCCACGGCTCGATGTAGATCGTGTCGCCGTCCTTGAAGAGGCGCATGTGGAGCTGGCAGACGGTGGTGCGCTCCTGGCCGCCGTGGGCCAGGCCGTTGATCACCTGCGAGCAGACGCCGCAGATTCCCTCCCGGCAGTCGTGGTCGAAGACGATCGGCTCCTTCCCATCCTTGATGAGTTCCTCGTTCACCACGTCGAGCATCTCGAGGAAGGAGTGGTGGTCGGTTATGTTTTTCGCGGTGTAGGTCTCGAAACGGCCGGGCTTGTCAGGACCGGCCTGCCTCCAGACGATCAGCTTCAGGGTCTTTGTATTGTGTTCGCTTTGTCCGCTCATTATTTATAGCTCCTTACCGCGGGTTTGATTACGGTGAAATCGAGCGGTTCCGTGTGCCGCTCGGGCTCCGCGCCTTCGCCCTTGTATCCCCAGGCCGCCACGTGCATGTAGTTCGCGTCGTCGCGTTTCGCTTCCCCGTCCTCGTACTGGTGCTCCACCCGGAAGTGGGCGCCGCACGATTCGTCGCGGGCCAGGGCGTCGCGGCAGAGAAGGTCGGCGAATTCGATGAAGTCTATCGTCCGGCCGGCGTTTTCGAGCTGCTGGTTCAGCTCTTTGGGGCTCCCGCTCACCTTGAGGTTTTTCCAGAACTCTTCCTTGACCTCCGGGATCTTCGAGAGGGCCTCGGTGAGGGATTCCTTGCTCCGTCCCATCCCCACGAGGTTCCACGTGATGTTCCCCAGCTTCCGCATGAAGTCGGCGGGGGTCTCCTTCCCGTTCACCGAGAGGAGCTTCCTGATAAACCCGTTCACGTCGTCGATCGACTTCCTGCACTCCGGGTGGTCCGTATTCACCTTCCCCGGCTTCGAGGCGGCCAGGTAAGGAGCGATCGTGTACGGAATGACGAAATAGCCGTCGGCAAGGCCCTGCATGAGGGCGCTTGCGCCCAGCCTGTTCGCACCGTGGACGGAGAAGTTCGCCTCGCCCAGCACGAAGAGGCCGGGGATGTTGCTCATCAGCGTGTAGTCCACCCACAAGCCCCCCATCGCGTAGTGGGAGGCGGGATAGATCCGCATCGGAACCTTGTAGCCGTTCTCCCCGGTGATCCGCTCGTACATCTCGAAGAGGTTTCCGTACCGCTCGCGTATCAGGTTCTCGCCGAGACGCTTGATGGAATCGCGGAAATCAAGATATACGCCGCGCCCGCCGGGGCCGACGCCTCGCCCGTCGTCGCACTGTTCCTTCGCGGCCCGGGAAGAAATGTCGCGGGGCGCAAGGTTGCCGAAGCTCGGGTACTTCCGTTCGAGGTAGTAATCGCGGTCCTCTTCGGGGATGTCGTTGGCGGCCCTCTTCTCATCCTTCTTCTTCGGCACCCAGATCCGGCCGTCGTTCCGGAGGGACTCGGACATGAGGGTCAGCTTCGACTGGTAGTCGCCCGCCTGCGGGATGCAGGTGGGATGGATCTGCGTGTAGCAGGGGTTGGCGAAGAAGGCGCCTTTTTTGTACGCCTTCCAGATCGCCGTGACGCTGCATCCCCGAGCGTTCGTGGATAGATTGAACACGTTCGCGTAGCCGCCCGTGCAGAGGCAGACCGCGTCGCCGGTGTGGACCCTGATCTCGCCGGTGACGAGGTCCCTCAAGGTGATCCCCTTCGCCTCGCCGTCGACCAGCACGATGTCGAGCAGTTCGGTGCGGGTGAACATCTTCACCGTTCCCAGCTTGATCTGGCGGGAGAGGGCCGAGTAGGCGCCCAGCAGGAGCTGCTGCCCGGTCTGGCCCCGCGCGTAGAAGGTGCGGGACACCTGCGCGCCGCCGAAGGAGCGGTTATCCAGGTAGCCCGCGTAGTCCCGTGCGAATGGAACGCCCTGCGCAACGCACTGGTCGATGATCTCGTTGCTCACCTGGGCGAGCCGCCATACGTCGTACTCGCGCGCCCGGAAATCGCCGCCCTTCACGGTGTCGTAGAAGAGCCGCTTGATGCTGTCGCCGTCGTTCGGGTAGTTCTTGGCTGCGTTGATCCCGCCCTGTGCCGCGATGCTGTGGGCCCGGCGAGGGCTGTCCTGGTAGCAGAACGCTTCCACGTTGTACCCGAGCTCGCCCAGGGACGCCGCGGCGGAGGCCCCGGCAAGCCCGGTGCCGACGACGAGGATCTTGTACTTCCGCTTGTTCGACGGGTTCACCAGCTTCATGTCGAAGCGGGCCTTGTCCCATGACTGTTCGACCGGTCCTGTCGGACACTTTCCGTTGAGTATCACTGTGGACCCCCTATTTGGCCAAAATTCCGGCGAGGATGAGTACCGGGATGGCGCCGTACCCCACCAGGAAAAGCACGCTGAGCAGCTTGCCGATCGCGGTTAACTTCGGGAGCGTCTTGTCGTTGCTGCATCCCACGGTCTGGAAGAGGCTCTGTATCCCGTGGCTCAGGTGGAGGAACAGCGTGAACATGGCGACAAGGTAGACGATGGAGATCGGCGTGATGCTGAAGCTGGTGACCACCATCTTGTAAACGTCGCCGGGCTTGCTCGCGACGGCATCCGGAAGGATGTCCGGTGTGACGCGGAGCGTGAACTGAAGGAGATGATAGATGAGGAAGGAGAGGAGCAGGACCCCCGTCCAGATCATCGTCTCGCTGGAGAAGGTCGCCTTCAGCTTCTTGCTGACGGCGTACTTCGACGGGTTCGCCGCGCTGTTTTCCAGCGTCAGCGTGATCCCGAGCCAGAGGTGCAACACGAGCATGAGGGCCATGAACCCGCGGAAGATCCACACCAGCGGGCCCAGGCTGTGAAGCTTTTCGGCGTACGTATTGAGCGCCGCCGGACCTATGAAGATCGAAGAGTTTCCCAGCATGTGCACCAGGACGAAGAAGAGCATGAAGAATCCGGTGACCGCCATCACGACCTTACGGCCTACGCTGCTCGACAGGAATCCCATAACGCATTCCCCTTCTGTATGGATTTTTCTTACGAGCCGAACATTGTATTCTGCATACACGGAGTTTCGCATACCTTTATAACGCCGTCGGGGACGAATCGCAACGAAGAATTTCGTGTTTTTTTTCGGCTTCCCCGCGTGCGTTCGCGTGCGCGTCTATGGCGTTCAGCCGCGGGGGTGGTGCTTCCGGTGGATTTCCTTCAACCGTTCGGAAGTTACGTGCGTGTAGATCTGGGTCGTCGCGATGTCCGCGTGGCCGAGCATCGCCTGCACGGCCCGCAGATCCGCTCCTCCCGCCAGCAGGTGGGAGGCGAAAGAGTGCCGTAACGTGTGAGGTGAAATCCTTGTGCGTATCCCCGCCGCCCCCGCCCAAAGCCCGATCCGGTTCCAAAGCGTCTGGCGCGTTATCTGCCGTCCGAGGCGGCTGAGGAACAGCGCGCTCGTCGCCTTCCCTTTCAGGAACTTCGGGCGCCATCCCTTCACGTATTCACGCAGGGCCTCGAGCGCCGCGTCCGCCACCGGGACGACTCGTTCCTTCCCGCGCTTCCCGATAACGCGCAGGAACCCTCCGTTCGTGTCGACGTTCTGGAGGGCGAGGGAAACCACCTCGGAGGCTCGAAGGCCCGCGGCGTACATGAGCATGATCATCGCGCGGTCCCGCATCCCCTCCGGAGTGCTCCTGTCGGGCGCCTCCAGCAGATTGCCCACCTCCGTCACCGTCAGGTATTTCGGAAGCGGCCTGCCGATGCGCGGGGCGCGCACTTCCGAGATCGGGTTTGCGGAAAGCTTCCCCTCCCGCACAAGGTGCCTGAAAAACGAACGCACGGAGGAAACGAGGCGGGCGGCGCTGCGCGCGGACACGTTCGTGGCGGAAAGAAAACCGAGGAAGTGGCTCCTCCGGAATCCGTCGATGGAAATGGAGTTTTCGATAAGGAACGACGAGAACCGGCGCAGATCGCGTCCGTATGCATCCAGCGTGTTCGGGGAGAGCCTTTTCCCCATCCTCAACTCGATGAGGTAGGCGTCGACGAGAGAATCTATCTCCACGGCCCTATTTGCGGATTCGGGTTCCGGGATCGAAACCGCCGGCGGCGACGGCCGTGGCTTCCGCAAGATTCAGAATCCTCGCATCCATGGTGGAAAGGTCGATCACCGCGCAGGTGGCCCTTCCGCTCATGAACCCGCAGGACTCCCCCGGATTGATCACTATCGCGCTCCCCATCCGCATCGTAAGGGGGCGATGCGTGTGCCCGAAGAGGACGAGGTCGAATTTCCCCCTTTCGTTCATCTCGCCCTGCAGGTCGTCGAAGGCGTGCGCCATGAGGATTTTCCGCCCCGCGAGCTCGATCACGTGCGGCCCGCGATGGAACCCGTTACCGGAGACGGTCTGAAGACCGAACCGGTCGTAGTCGTTGTTCCCGAAGACTCCGTGGAACGGCATGGCCGCCTTCCTGAACGGCTCCACCACCGGCGGTGAGCAGACGTCGCCGAGGTGCAGGACCGCTTCCGCATGTTCCCGCAGGAAAACCGCCAGCGCATCGGCAGCGCTTCCCCGCTTGTCGTGCGAGTCGGAGAGGATGCCTACTTTCATCCCTGCCCCTTCATTCCCCGATCGCTTCGAGGAGTGAGGCCCGGATCTCTTCCAGGCGTCCCTCGTCCACGATCTTTCCCATGCCCCGGTCGGTCAGGTAGAAAACATCGGCTACCTGGTCGGCCTTGGTGGAAATCTTCGACAGCGCTATGTCTATCCCCAACCCGGTGAGGGTGCGGGTGATATCGTACAGAAGGCCGAGCCGGTCATACGTGAATATATCCACAACAGTGTAGCGCGAGGAGACCGAGTTGTCGAACAACACACGCGTAGGGCGGTACTTCGCCACCTTGTCCCGCACGAACCGCGCGATTTTCCTCTCGGCAAGGAGCTGCTCCACCGTGGCTTCCCCCTTGAGGACCGCGGCGAGGTCCTGGAAGAGCCTATCCTTCTTGGGATCGCCCGCAAGGCTCTTCCCCATGTACGTAACGTAGAACACGTCCAGCGCGACGCCGTCGATGGAGGTGGAGATGGATGCGTTGAGGATGTTGATCCCGTTGGCCGAAAGCGTCCCCGCGATCTTGGCGAAGAGCCCCCGCTGGTCGTTCCAGGCGATGATCAGCTCCGAGGAGCCGGATTCGGGGTAGTCCACCGCTTCGACCTTCGGGGAGGTCCCGTCGAAACCGCAAAGGAGCCGAAGGTGCTCGGCGAAGCAACGGTCGGGCGTCCCCAGGAAGTACCTGTCGTCGAACCGCGCCAGGAACCTGTCGACGGCCGTGCGCGGGAAGGCGGCCAGCAGCTCCCGCACCTCCTCGCGTCGCTGGAGGGGGCGCTCTTCGTAAACCCTCTTCAGCTTCCCGGTCTCCAGGACGTTCTTCGCCTTGCCGTACAGCTCCCCGAGCAACATTGCCTTCCACTGGGTCCACACCTCGGGGCCGACCTCCCGAAGATCCGCATAGGTGAGGAGATAGAGCTGGTCCAGCCGGGAAGCGCTTCCGACCGCTTCGGCGAACCACAGGACGAGCTCGATGTCGTGCAGGTCGCGGCGCTGGGAGGTGTGCGCCATCAGCAGGTGGTTCTCCACGAGAAAGACAAGGTCCGCGGTTTCGCTCTCTTTCAGCCCGATGCGAGGTCCGATCCTGGCGGCTATCTCCGCACCGATCTGCGAATGTCCGTGTCCCTTTCCCTTCCCGATGTCGTGGATGAGGATCGCGAGGTTCAGCAGGTCCCGGCGCGGGACATTCATGTAGATCCCCAGAAGCTCCTCTTCCTCCTTCGTACGGGCGGCCGCGTTTTCCAATTCGGAAAGGACGCTGGCGGCGCGGATGGAATGGATGTCCACCGTGTAGACGTGGTAGATGTCGCGCTGCACCTTGCTGTACAACGGCGCGAATTCCGGGAAATACCGGCCGAGGAACCGGCATTCGTTCATGGCCAGGAGCGAGTCCCTGAGGCCGCGGGGGTCGGCGAGGATTTCCAGGAAAAGCCGCCCCGCCCGTGGATCTTCCCGGAACTCCTGCCCGACCAGCGGCAAGGCCTGCTGTATCCTCTTCTTCGCCTGGACGGTAAGCTCGGAATGCGTCTTCTGCATAGTGCGGAAGAACTCGAGAATGGCGACCGGGTCCCTCTGGAAGGAGGCGCTGTCACGCAGGCTGAGCTTCCCGCGGTAGAGGATTCCCTCCCCCGTCACCGTCTTCCGCCTGAACGGAAGAAACGGCCTCCTGCCGCCCTCCGAGATGAACCGGTCGACCTCCTCCAGCAGTTCGTCCGCAAGGCGCGCGGAGGAGAGGGCGTGCATGTAGTAGGCGCGCATGAACCGCTCGACGCCGTAGTGCTTGCCGTGGGTCCGGTATCCGAAGAGATCGGCCATCTGCTCCTGGATCTCGAACGTCAGGACGTCGGTCTTCTTCCCCGTCAGGTAGTGGAGGCCGTTGCGTGTCTTCAACAGCCAGGACAGCACGTGCCGGATTGCCCGTATGGTGTGCGACGAGAGAACTCCCTTGTTCCGCAGGTCGACGAGGTTGCCGCACTTGTACTTCACGCGGGCCGTCCAGACCGCCGTGTGAAGGTCGCGCAGTCCTCCCCTGCCCTCCTTGACGTTCGGCTCGAGTACGTAAACGGTCGATCCGTATTTCGCGTGGCGGGCCCGCATCTCCGCGAGCTTCTTCTCGATGAACCTGTCCGCCCCCGAGTAGAAGAGGAATTTCTCCAGCTCCCGTTCGGCGTCGCGGAAAAAATCCTCGCTTCCGGCGACGAACCGGTAGTCCAGCAGCGCAGTCCGGATGGAGTCGTCCATGGACGCCATCCGCATCGTTTCCTTCACGTTGCGGACGCTGTGCCCCACCTCGAGCCCCAGGTCCCATAGCGGATAGAGCATCCACTCCGTCATCGCCTCGACGTAGCGGTCCACCTTGTATGGATGCAGGAAGAGAAGATCGATGTCCGACTTCGGGCATAGTTCGCTCCGGCCGTAGCCGCCTACGGCCACGGCCGACAGCCGGTATTTCACGTCGGGCGCGGTGGCGAGGAACCTGCGGCGGGAACGGTCGTGCAGCCCCTTCAGGATGGCGTCCATCGCGCCTGAATAGCGGCGGCAGGCGTCGTCACCTTCGCAAAGGCCTTCGCGCTGCTCCTTCCCGAGAGCGGCGAGCGTTTCCGAATGGAAGGCCTTCAAATATTCCAGATACTCGCGGTCGGAGAGGTCTTCGCGGGACGGATCTTCGGGGTATGCAGGGAGGGACAAGGCGGTTTCCTCACCGGTCTGCGAGGGCCAGGGTGCGCTTTTCCCCGTAGTAGCGGACCGCCTCGACCACGCCGTCGGCGATCGTTGCGAGATACTCGGGGTCGCAAAGACGGGCCTCTTCCCGCTTGTTGGTGATGAACGACGATTCGACGAGGACGGCCGTCATGCGCGCGCCGACGAGGACATAGAACGGCGCCTGCTTAAGCCCGAGGTCGTGCACCCTGCCGAACCGGCCGTTCACGTTCTTCACGATCGAGTCGTTGACGGTCTTTGCGAGCCGAAGCGATTCCTTCTTCCGCCCGTAGGTGGACAGGTCGTCGATGATGAACTTGACCGCCGAAAGTTTCGCGACGGGGACTCCGTTCTCGCGCGCGGCAAGTTCGAGCGAGTGCCGGTCGCTTGCCCGGCTCAGCACATAGGTGGAAATCCCCTCCGCCTTCCGGTTCGGGCTCGCGTTGATATGAAGGGACACGAACATGTCCGCCCTCGCTTCGTTCGCCATAGCGGTCCGCTCTTCCAGCGGGATGAAGACGTCGGTGTCTCTCGTCATCCTGACATCGTAGGCTCCGTCCCGGGCCAGCCTGTCCCGGACCATCCGGCCTATCGCCAGCACGACGTCCTTTTCTTTAAGCCCCGTTGGGCCGACGGCCCCCGGGTCCTTCCCTCCGTGCCCCGGGTCCAGCATTACCCGGATCCTGCCGCGATGCGGCGAAGCGGAACGCGCCTTCGGGTGATCCGGCCGATTCGCCTCCGGAGGTTCCGCGGGGGCCTGAGGCTCGCCGGGGGGCGCTGCTGCGGAATCCGCGGGAGGCGCGGATTCCCCGTCCGGCCTTCCGTTGATATCGACGATGATCCTGAAGGGATCCGACATCGAAAATACCCGATAGCCGCTCTCCCTCTCCAGGTCGATCACCACGCGTACGACGCCCTTCCTGAACCGGCCGGCGCGTACGACCTTCAGCAGCCCGTTGCGCACCTGCACCGGCCGCCGAAGGATCTCCTCGCGGACGTCGGCGTCTTCTATGTCGATGAAGATCCGCGGCGGAAGGCCCCGCGCGGGGTCGGCACGCAGGAAGTTCGCTTCGTACTTCGCCTCGTCGGCAAGGTCAACGGCGACCCGGGTGTATTCCTCGTTCGTCCAGAACCGGATGCCCGAAACGACGACGTGCGCTGCGAGGGACGACGACACTGACGGAAGGAGGAGAAGCGCCGCGGCCAGAACGGCCGAGCGGAAATAGCGCGGGGGACGGTTCACCGTTTTCCCTTCAGCATCCTCTCTTTCCACTCCGCGAGCCGAAGAAGGGCGTCCAGCGGGGAGGTCCGCTCCGCGTCCGTCCTGCGGATTTCCTCGAGGACGGCTTCTTCCTCCTGCGTGCGCCGCCCGCCGAACAGCACCATCTGGGCTGCGTCCTTCCCGTCGATGGCTCCCGGGCCGGCGATGTTCGGCAATCCGTATTCATTATACTCGGCGGATTCGAGGTTTTTCAAAATATCTCGGGCGCGCGCGACCACGTCCTCCGGTATTCCCGCCAGGCGGGCTACCTGTATCCCGTAGGATTTGCTTGCGCTCCCCGGGTCGATCCTCCTCAGGAAAATGATGTCCCCCTGCCATTCCCGCACGGCCACGTGAAAGTTCCTCGCCCGGGAAGCGGTCTGGACGATGTCGGTGAGTTCGTGGAAATGGGTGGCGAACAGCACCTTGGGGCGGTGCGGGGAATCGTGCAGGTGTTCGGCGACGGCCCATGCGATGCTCAACCCGTCGAATGTGCTCGTTCCGCGTCCGACCTCGTCCAGGACCACCAGCGTTCTCGGGGTGAGGCCCGAGAGTATGCGCGAGGTCTCCCGCATCTCGACCATGAAGGTGCTCTCCCCGCGGGAAATGTCGTCGGAGGCGCCGATCCGTGTGTATATGCGGTCCACTACGCCGATCTCGGCATTTTCCGCCGGAACGAATGACCCCGCGTGCGCCAGCAGCGCGATAAGCGCCACCTGGCGGATGAAGGTGGACTTCCCCGCCATGTTGGGGCCGGTGATGACCGACATCTGGCAGCCCTCGGGGGAGAGCCGGCAATCGTTCGGGACGAAGGCGTGGCGGCCCAGGATGCGCTCGACGACAGGATGCCTGCCGTTCCCGATGACGATGTCCAGTCCGTCGTTCACGACGGGGCGGCTGTACCCTTCCGCTACCGCAAGATCGGCGAAGGAAAGCAGCACGTCTATTTCCGCGACCGCCTCCGCGGCCTTCACGATGCCGGGAAGATGTCCTTTGAGCTCTTCCCTTAGCGCAAGAAACAGCTCCTCCTCTCGGGCGTTCCTTTCCTCTTCCGCCCTGAGCGTCCTGGCTTCGAAGTCTTTAAGCTCCGGCGTGACGAACCGCTCCGCGTTGACCAGCGTCTGCCGCCTGATGTACTCGGGCGGGACCCTGTCCAGATTCGCCTTCGAGATCTCGATGTAATACCCGAATATCCGGTTGTGCCGGATTTTCAGGTTCGAGATTCCGGACCGCTGCCGCTCCCGCTCCTCCATCTCCGCGAGCATGTTTTTCCCGTGTGTCAATAGATGAACCAGTTCGTCGACACGGGAATCGAATCCTTCCCGGAAGATTCCCCCTTCCCGGAATGCGGCGGGCGGATCGTCGCGCAGCGCCGCCCCGATTCTTCCCGCCGCGGCGGAGTGGTCCCCCACGCCTTCACGCGCCCGAACCAGAAGGCGAGAACCGGCCGCGGCGAGCCGCCCCCGGACCCCGGGCAGCAGGTTCAGCGCGTCCGCCAGGGCGGCGATGTCGCGCGGGCCGGAGCGGTCCTGCGCGAGCCGTGACGCAAGGCGGGCAAGGTCCGCCATCCCGGACAGCAGATTTCCGATTTCCCGTCTCACATCGTGGGATTGCGCCAGTTCGGAGACCGCATCGTGCCGTTCGCCGATCTTCACGGGATCAACCAGCGGCATGGCGAGCCAGGCGCGCAGCAGCCTCGCCCCCATCGGGGTACGGGTACGGTCGACGGCCCACAGGAGGCTCCCCCGACGCTCACCCGACATGGTGGAAAAAATTTCCAGCGTCCGCACCGCCGTTTCGTCCATGGAAAGGTAGCGGCGACCCTCCCGTTCCTCTATGCGCGTTATTTCGCCAAGCGCCGCCGGCTGGTGCAGGTGGAGGTAGTAAAGCGCCGCGCGAACGACCCCCCTTGCGGGATGGCCCGGTGCGGGCATACCTTCCGGTTCCGTGGCGGAAAACGCTTCGACCGCGGCCGGCGAAAGCATGGAGTGTAGCTTCCCCTCCAGGAGCCGCCGGAACCGGCCCTGCGCAGGATCCCCCTCCCCTTCAAGCGAAACGGATTCCGCGGGGGAAAGCCGGAAAAGGGCGTCGGCCAGGCCTTCCGCCGTGTCGCACGCTTCGTGGAAGAATTCCCCCGTGGTTGCGTCGAGGGCGGCGTAGGCGTACGGAGGGACGAACCGCACCGCGGCGAGGAAATTGTTGCCGCGGGCGTCGAGGCACTCGTCGTGGAACACGAGGCCCGGAGTGACGACCTCCGTCACCTCCCTGCGGAAGAGCCCCTTCCCCCCGGGCTCCTCGATCTGCTCGCATATCGCCACCTTGCATCCCTGCCGGATGAGCCTGGAAAGATACGCGTTGCGGGCGTGCCAGGGGACGCCGCACATGGGAATGTTCGATTCCCTGTCCCGGCTGGTCAACGCTATGTCGAGGAGCCGCGCGGCCTTGATGGCGTCCTCGAAGAACATCTCGTAGAAATCGCCCATGCGGAAGAAGAGGATGCAGTCCCGGTAGCGGGACTTGATCTCCACGTACTGCCGCATGGCGGGGGTGAGCTGCGTCGACATACGTCAAGCACCTTGCATGTGCCCGACCGAAGTCGGACGTTTCCCCGCAGGCTCGACACGCCTCGCGGGGTACCCCTCGCGGGGGACGCCTTGCCCGGCCATCCATGGCCGGGCTGCGGCTCGATAGCTTCTCGCTCCGCCCTCCCTGGCTCCCGCTTCGTCGCTATACGCCCCCGCGAGGGGCACCCCGTCTCGGCGGCTCGCCCGCGGCAGAGTCCGTTCTCCGGCGTCCCTGCACAACGCACGTACGTTATCCGGTCTGACATTCATCATGGAATGTAGCTTTAAGGTCGAAGCGGCTCGAACCTTGGAGTGAGGCGCGCGTGGGTTTCCGTCAGGGATTCGGGCAGGACCCGCGTCGTCAGGGCTGCGGTCATGAAATTCGTGTCCCCTCCCCACCTGGGAACGATGTGCATGTGCAGATGGTCCGCGATCCCCGCCCCGGCAGTCTTCCCCAGGTTCATCCCGACGTTGAACCCTTCCGGGGAATATTCGTCCTCGAGCGCTTTCGACGCAAGCGCCGTGAGGGACATCAGCTCCGCGAGCTCCTCCTTCGAGAGAAGGGAAAGCTCCGCGACGTGCCGCCGCGGAGCGAGAAGTATGTGACCGTTGTTGTAGGGATAGCGGTTGCAGATCGCGAGGGTGCGCGGATAGATCCCCAGGATCAGCGCTTCCGGATCGCTCCGGTCGGCCTCCCCGGCGCAGAAAATGCACCGGCTTCCCGCACCGCCGGAATTTCCCCCGCGGAGGTACTCCATCCGCCAGGGGGAGAACATGCGCTCCATCAGGCCGTCAGGTATTGACCAGTTCCCGGAGTTCCTTGCCTACCTTGAAGAAGGGAATCCGTTTTTCGGGGATGGACACCTTCTCGCCGGTCTTGGGGTTGCGTCCCTCCTTGGCGCGGCGGACGCGGACGGTGAAGCTGCCGAACCCGCGGATCTCGATCTTCTCCCCCTTCTGCAGCGCGTCCTTCATCTGAAGGAAGACCGTGTCGACTATGACCTCGCACTCCTTCTTCGTCAAAGTCGTGACCTGCTCCGACAGCTTCTGAACGAGATCGCTCTTCGTCATGCTTTCATTCCCTCCACGGGATTATTTTATTGTGCGAGGTAATCGAGGCGGATTCGATACTCGGTCAATTTATCCCCGATTATACTTTTCGCCTCTTCCTTTAGCAATTCCAGGATGGAGATCTTTTTTTTCGGCGGCGTCACCACGCGGGGCTCTCCCTCGATATTCGCCATCTTCCCCGCTTCCGCCACGGCGTCTTCCAGGTTTCCGAGCGCATCGATCAGGCCCAGCGCCTTGGCCTGCTCCCCCGAGAAGATCCGCCCGTCGGCGATCTTCAACACCTTGCTCTTGTCAAGCTTCCTTCCTTCCGCCACGGCGTCCACGAACTGGAGGTGGACGTTGTCCACCACCTCCTTGAGAAGCTTCCGTTCCTCGGGCTTCATGTCGCGCACGGGGGACCCCAGGTCCTTGAATTCCCCGCTCTTCACCACCATCCCCTTGACGCCGATCTTTCCGATCAGGTCCTTGACGCTCACGAACGACATGATAACCCCGATGGAGCCGGTTATCGTACCGGGATTCGCGTAGATCTTCTGCGACGCGCAGGCGATGTAGTATCCGCCGGAAGCCGCGAGAGCCCCCATCGAGGCGACGACGATCTTCTTGCCCTGGAGCTTCTTGACCTCCTCATGGATTTCCTGGGACGGTCCGACCCCGCCCCCCGGGGAATTTATGCGTATGACGATCGCCTTCACGGAATCGTCCCTGGCGAATTTCTTGAGCTGTTCTATCGTCGCCTCGGAGTCGGCGATCAGGCCCGTTACCGGAAGGACCGCGACTTTGTCCCCTGTTTTCAGGGACATGTCGTCCATGCGTGAAACGACTCCGATGAGGATGAAGAACGCGGCGAACACCAGGGCAACGATCGCGCAGCCGCGAAGGAACGGGCGGCGGCTCCGCGGGGCCGGAAGGGGCGAATCTGTCGTCATGCGGCGCCTTGCTTCACTCGCTGTTGATCTTCAGCTTCGCTCGTAGCGCTTCGCCCAGCACCGTCAGATTGTCGGACGGCTCGGAAGACCGGGACATGTACGATTCCATGTTTTTCCGATCCAGATCATCATGGTAGGAGCGGATGGAGAGGGAGATCTTTTTGTTGGCCCGGTCCACCGACAGCACGACCGCTCCGATCTCGTCTCCCGGTTTGAAAAGGGAACCCGGACTTTCCACCTTCTCGCGCGACAGCTCCGATATGTGCACGAGCCCCTCGACGCCGTCGGCCAGCTCGACGAACACGCCGAAATCCGCCACGCGGGTCGCCTTTCCGTTCACGACGTCGCCCTTCCGGAAACGCGCCTCGATTCCCGTCCAGGGGTCCAGCGTGAGGTGCTTTATGCTCAGGGAAAATTTCTGGGACTCGGGATCGATCTTGAGGACGCGGGCCTGCACCCGGTCCCCCTTCTTGAACATTTCCGAGGGGTGTTTCACGCGCTGGTTCCAGGAAATGTCCGATACGTGCACCAGCCCGTCGATCTCGCTGCCGACGTCGACGAAAACGCCGAAGTCCGTTATGTTCTTCACCACCCCTTCCACCGTGGACCCCTCGGGGTGCTTCGCGCGCAGCTCGTCCCACGGATTGACAAGGAGCTGCTTCAGGCCGAGGGAGATCTTCTTGTGCTCCTTCTCCACCCGGAGGATGACTACGTCGACCGTATCGCCGGCTTTGAGGATCTCGGAGGGGTCCCTCAGTTTCTTGCTCCAGGACATTTCGGAGACGTGCAGAAGGCCTTCGACCCCTTCCTCGAGCTCGATGAAGGCGCCGTATTTCGTGATGTTGGTGACCCTTCCCCTGGCGCGCCCGCCTGCCGCGTACCGGGTTTCGATGTCGAGCCACGGATCGGACTTCATCTGTTTCAGCCCGAGGGAAATCCTTCCCTTCTCCCTGTCGAACCGGATGACCTTGACCTTGAGCGGTTCGCCGACCTTGCAGATGTCGGAGGGGTGCGTCACCTTGCCGTAGCTCATGTCGGTTATGTGCATCAGCCCGTCGAGCCCGCCCAGGTCCATGAATACGCCGTAGTCGGTTATGTTCTTGACCCTCGCCTCCACGGTGTCGCCTTCCTGGATCTTCTCCAGGATCCCTTTTTTCTGGGACTCGCGCTCCTCTTCAAGCGCCGCACGGCGGGACACGACGACGTTCGCCTTCTTCCGGGAGAACTTGAGGATCTTGAATTTCCCCGCAAGTCCCACCACGGAATCGTTGTCGCGCACCGGCCGGATGTCCACCTGGCTGCCGGGAAGGAAGGCCTTGACGCCTATTTCCACCGTGAATCCGCCCTTCACTTTGGCCACTATGGAACCGGGTACCGCGGTCCCCTCGTCGAAAGCCTTCTGGAGGTCGTCCCACACGCGGATCTTGAGGACCTTGGAACGTGAAAGGAGCACGAACCCCTGTTCGGAGTCGTAACGTTCCACCATTATGTCGATGCGTTTGCCCGGGACCAGCGCGGCGGCTTCTTCCGGCGGAAGCTCTTCGAGGGGAAGCATCCCTTCCGACTTGCGGTTGATGTCGACCGCGACGTATTCCTTGAGGACCTTGATCACCACGCCGTGGATGATCTGGCCTTCCTCGGGGACCTCGATGCTTTCCTCGTACAGTTTCGCGAAATCGTCTTCGTTCCTGCCGGTTGCGATCGGGCCGGCCTGTCCCCCCTCATCCGCTCCCACGGACCGGTCCGGTCTGTTCGATTTGTTTTCCATGGCTGCTCCTCGCCGAAAGGTCAGTGCACCCCGGAATGAAGTATCCGTCCAACATGCAATGCTTCTGAAATTATGTATGTTATCACTGATAATAGGAAACTTGAATTTTTTCTTCTTTCCATATAGTGCGGATCCTTTCAACCAGTTCCTCGATGATCCATTCGGGGGTGGAGGCCCCGGCCGTCACCCCCACGCATTCCACTCCCGCCAGCGCCTCGGGGGAGAGTTCCGCGGCGGTCTCTATGTGGCGCGTCCGGGGGTTCAAATCGCTGCAGATTTCGGCCAGGCGACGGGTGTTTGCGCTGTTGTACCCGCCCAGAACCACCATGACGTCGGCCTCGCGGGCCACGGCCATGGTCTCCTTCTGGCGGAGGACGGTGGCGTGACAGATCGTGTTGTATACCCTGACCTCCGGAATGGTCTTCAGCGCCACTGATACGAACTCCATCAGGTTCTCGAACGACTGGGTAGTCTGCGCGACGATCCCCGCCTTGCGGATTCCCGCCGCTTCCCACAGGTCTTCCAGGGAAGTGAGGATGGGCACGCCGGTACCTATATAACTGATGATGCTTTTCACCTCGGGATGGTTTGCGTCACCCACCACTATCACCGCGTACCCCTCCCGGCTCAACGACCGCGCGTGCTCCTGCGCCTTCTTCACGAAGGGACATGTGGCGTCGATGATCCTGACCCCCTTGGCCGCCAGCGCCTCGCCGTCGCGCCGGGTGATGCCGTGCGAGCGGACGATGACCTTTCCGCAAGGAATGTCGTCCACCGATTCGACGACGTGCACCCCTTTCTTTTCGAGCTCCTCCACCGCCTGCGGGTTGTGGATAAGGGGGCCGAGAGAACGGATGGGCAGGCCGCCCTCTTCCGGAGCCTTGTCCGACGCCTTTCCCGCCGTCTCGTTTGCGATGGAAATGGCGCGCTTGACTCCGAAGCAGAAACCCGCGCTGCGCGCGATCAGGATCCGTTTCAAGGCTTATTTCCCTTTCCCCGGCTCGCCGGGGATATGCCTGAGCATCTCCGTAACCACTTCGTCCGCGGTGAGCGTGGTGGTGTCGATATACACCGCGTCCCGGGCCATTCTCAGCGGGGAATGTTCCCGCGTGCTGTCCTGGACATCCCGCTGCAGCACCTCCCGGAGCACCTCTTCGAAGGGTTTCCGCGCTTCCTTGCCCCATTCCAGGAACCGCCGCCTCGCCCTGACCGCAGCGACGGCGTCCAGGAAAAACTTCGCCTCGGCGTCGGGAAACACGACCGTCCCCGTGTCGCGGCCTTCGAGCACGGTGCCGCCCGCCTCGCCCAGTTTCCGCTGCAGCGAAACCATCGCCTCCCGGACCGGCCTGTGGGCCGAAACCTCCGAGGCGCCCATGCTGATCCCGGGCGTACGGATGGCTTCGCTTACGTCCTCGTCCGACAGGAACAGCCGTAGATCTCCGCCGTCCCCCTTCCGGAAATCGAGGTCCATCTCCGCGCACAGACGGCCCAGGCGCTCTCCGTCCGACCAGGGGATCCCGCTTTTGAGGGCAGCGAGAGCGCACGCCCGGTACATCGCCCCGGTATCCAGCCGGGTCAGGGATGCGCGTTCCGCGAGGAGACGGGAGACCGTCGTCTTTCCCGCCCCCGAAGGACCGTCTATCGTCACGATGGGCTTTTCCCTCAAGAAACGATCCTCGAAAGAAGAGAGCGGAAGGTCGGGAAGGAAGTGTCGATGCACGCCGTGTCGGCGACTTCGATGGGGACGCCGGAGGCGGCGGCGAGGATTTCGAGGGACATCGCGATCCTGTGGTCTCCCAGGCTGTCGCAACGCGCCCCGGGGACGATGGCGGAAGGGCCCTCGATCCACAACCCGTCGGGATACTCGCCGCATCGCACGCCAAGCGACGCGAGGGCGGACACCATCGCGCCGATCCTGTCGGATTCCTTTACGCGCAGCTCCCCCGCCCCGCGGATGTCGGTACGGCCGACCGCAAGGGCCGCCGCCACGCACAGAGCGGGGACTTCGTCGATCATCCCGGGGATCTCCGCGGGAGAGACTTCCGTGGAGGCCAGCTCCAGCCCCTGGACCTCGATGTCGGCCACCGGCTCCATGCCCTCCTGGCGGAGCGATTCGAGCTGGACCTCCGCGCCCATCCTTCTGAGCACGTTGACCAGGCCCGTCCGCAGCGGGTTCACGCCGATCCCCTCGAGGCGCAGGGTCGCACCGGGGACCGAAGCCGCGAGAACTATGAAAAACGCCGCCGAGGAGATATCCCCCGGGACGGCGATGGAGAGCGGATCGAGGCGTTCCGCCGGGTGGACCGTGACCTCGTTCCCGTCCCGGGTCACCTTCGCGCCCATGGCGGAAAGCATCCTCTCGGTGTGGTCCCGCGAAGGCAGGGGCTCGACCACGGTCGTGGGCCCGTCGGCGAACAGACCCGCGAAGAGCAGCGACGACTTGACCTGGGCGGAGGCCACGGGCATCTCGTACCTGATCCCGGCAAGATTTCCGCCGCGGATGCAGAGCGGCGGGAGCGTGTTTCCCTTTCGCCCGGAAATCGCCGCACCCATGCGGGCCAGCGGCTCCACGATACGCTTCATCGGCCGGCGGCGCAGGTACCGGTCACCCGTCACGACCGTCATGAAGGGCTGGGCCGCGAGTATCCCCGCGCCGATCCTCATCGTCGTCCCCGAATTGCCGGCGTCGATCACGTCATCCGGTTCGGAAAGCCCCCGCAGCCCGCATCCCCCGACCACGATTTCGTTATCGGAATCCTGGATGACCGAAGCGCCGAGCGCGCGCATCATCCCCACCGTGGAGTAAGTGTCCCCGGCGTGGAGAAAACCCCGGATTCGGCTCTCCCCGTCCGCCAGCGCGGACAGCATCGCCGCCCGATGGCTGATCGACTTGTCCCCCGGGATCCTTATGGATCCCGAGATCCTGACCCTGTTTTTCATGCCCGGTTCACATCCCGTCCCTGGTTTTTTTCGACTTGCGGAAATACGCGAGAAGGCCGGCCTCGTCCCTGCGGCGAATCAGCTCCGTGAGCAGCGAGAGGTTCCTGCGATAGTGTCCCACCGCGGAGAGGACCTCTTTACGGTTCTGAAGCACGATGTCCTTCCACATCTCCGGGTTGCTTGAGGCGATCCGCGTGAAATCCCTGAACCCCCCGGCCGAGTATCCCAGCGGGACCTTCGAATCCAGCGTTGCCACCGAGTGCACGAGAGCGTAGGCGACGGCGTGCGGAAGGTGGGACACGTAGGCGAACACGTGGTCGTGCAGGGCCGGGTCCATCCGCAGGACCCGCGCGCCGGCCGTTTCCCACAGCCGCTCCACCCGTCGGAGCGATTCCTGTGTGTTCGCTTCGGTCGGAGTGAGTATGAAGGTCTTGTTCCTGAAAAGCGAGGCGTCGGCGGACTGATATCCCGAATTTTCCGTCCCGGCGATCGGGTGCCCTCCCACGAACTCCACGCCCGCCCGCACCGCCTTATGCCCCGCGCGGACCACCGCCGCTTTTGCGCTGCCGGCATCCGTCAGGATCGTCCCCGGGCGCATCCCGCGGCCAAGCCGCTTAAAGATATCCAGGGAACTGAGCACGGGGACGCAGACGACCACGATGTCGCAATCCGCGATTTCCTTCTCCGTGCATCCTCGCGCGACTGCGCGGTCGGCAAGCGCCAGCCGGACGTGCTTCCTGTTGCGATCGCACCCCCATACTTCGAAAGCGCCGCGCTTCCCCTTCAGGGAAAGGGCCAGCGACCCTCCGATCAACCCCAGCCCGAGGATTCCGACCCGTTCCCTGCTCATGCGCACCCCAACGTTTTCCCGACGGCGGATGCGATCCTGTTCAGCCGGGAGACCATCGCGTGAAACGCTTCGGGCTTGAGCGATTGCGGGCCGTCGGAAAGCGCCGCCTCCGGCCTGTTGTGAACCTCCACCATGACGCCGTCCGTGCCGGCGGCGATGGCCGCGGCGGCGAGCGGCTCCACGAGGCCCACCTTCCCGGCCGCGTGACTGGGGTCCGCTATCACGGGAAGATGAGAAAGCCCCTTCACGATCGGAATGGCGGAAACGTCGAACGTGTTGCGGGTGGCCTGCTCGTAGGTGCGTATCCC
Source organism: Deltaproteobacteria bacterium (assembly GCA_016218975.1). Classification (NCBI taxonomy): domain Bacteria; kingdom Pseudomonadati; phylum Myxococcota; class Myxococcia; species Deltaproteobacteria bacterium. Next base: position 92,024 of record JACRCO010000001.1, on the reverse strand, counting down.
GCGCTCGCAGAGGATTATCTGCTGGTTCCCCTCCGAGGCTATGTACTCGGCGGACATCAGCCATTCCACGATCGTGGCGGAAAGCCCCCTTTTGAGGATAACCGGCATGTTCAGCTTTCCCACCTCGGTCAGCAGCCGGAAATTCTGCATGTTGCGGGCGCCGATCTGGATCACGTCCGCGTACCTGGCGACGAGGTCTATGTCGCGCGGGTCCATGAGCTCGGTGGCGACAGGCAGCCCCGTCGCATCGCGCGCCTCGGCCAGGTAACGCAGGCCTTCCTCCCCCAGCCCCTGGAATGCGTATGGTGAAGTGCGGGGCTTGAACGCTCCTCCGCGCAGGAACGATGCGCCCGCCGCCGCCACGGACCCGCCGATCCCGATCATCATTTCCCGGTTCTCCACCGAGCAGGGGCCCGCGAAGAGCGCGACGCTTCCGCCGCCTATCTTCTTCCCCCGCACGGTGATGACGGTGTCCTCTTTCCGGAAATCACGGCTGACCAGCTTGTAGGGCTTGAGGATACGAAGGACCTTCTCGACGCATTCCAGCCCCTCGAACGCCTCGGGGTCGAGGTGGCGCTCGTCTCCGATCGCCCCGATGATCGTCCGCTCCGTCCCTCTCGAGATGTGGGCGGAGAGCCCGTGGGACTTGATCTTCTCCTCGACAAGCAGTATTTCCCCGTCGGTCGATCCCGCTTTCAACACGATGATCATATCTATTTCCTTCCTTCCTCTCCCGCCTCCCCCGCCTGCAAACCGGTATCCGGCGCCGCGGCACCGGCGTCAGATGGCGCGGGGATAGGATCCGAGGATTTTCAGAAATTGGGCCCGCATCCGGAGCTCGTCCACGGCATTCGCTACCGGGTCGGACGAGATGTGCCCCTCCATGTCGAGGAAGAAGAGGTACTCCCAGGCCTTCGTCTTTACCGGCCGGGATTCGATCTTGGTGAGATTGACCTGGTACTTCGCGAAGGGCTCCAGCATGAGGTGGAGCGCCCCCACTTCGTCCCTGGCCGCGAACACGATCGAGGTCTTGTCGTTTCCGGTCCGGTTCGGCGCGATCTTCCCGAGGATGATGAACCGCGTGAAGTTGTTCGTATTGTCCTGGATCCGTTTCCGGATGCTCTTGAGCCCGTAGATCTTGGCGGCCGCCTCCCCGGCGATCGCAGCAGCGGACGGATCGTCCGCCGCCAGCTCCGCGGCGCGCGCCGTGCTCTCCACGTCGAAAACGGGCGTTGCCCGCAGGTTCTTCTCCAGCCACCCCCTGCACTGGGCGATCGCGTGCGGATGCGAGTAGATTTTCCTGATGTGCTCCGGGTCTCCCGTTACGGAGAGCAGGTCATGGGACACCTCGACCATGATCTCGCCGCAGATGATAAGGTTGTGCGCGACGAACATGTCCAGCGTGTTGCTCACGATCCCTTCGCTGGAGTTCTCGATCGGGACGACGCCGAAGTCCGCCACGCTGCGCTCAACCGCCTGGAAGACCTCCGAAACGTTGATCTGCGGGACGTAGTCGGCGCTCTCGCCGAAATGCTTCAGGCACGCAAGGTGCGTGAAAGTCGCGCGGGGGCCGAGGAAAGCCACGGAGAGCGGCTTCTCCAGCGCGTGGGAGGCCGAGATGACTTCCCGGTAAATCGCCTTGAGCGCGTCGTTGGGGAAGGGGCCGGGGTTCGCGGCCGTGAGGCGCCGCAGGATCTCGACCTCCCGCTCCGGGACGTAGAACTGGAGGTTCTCGTCCGACTTGATCTTCCCGACCTCGATCACCGCCTTCGCCCTGCGGTTCAGCAGGTCGAGGATCATGTCGTCCAGCCGGTCGATTTCGACGCGCAGTTCCTTCAGCCGGTGCGCCGTCACCCGTTGCTCCCCGTCTTCCTGCGGATAACGCCGATGTCGCGGAACTTCGCGTACCGGCGGTCGAGCAGCTCCCGCACGGAGAGGGGCTTTAGGGCGGCGACGGACTCGACCATGGCGACCCGGACCGCGTCGGCGGCCGCCTTGTGGTCCCTGTGGGCTCCCCCGAGAGGCTCGGGGATGATCCGGTCCACTACGTCGAACTTCTTGAGGTCTACGGCGGTGATCTTCATCATTTCCGCCGCGGTCTCCGCACGCGCGGTGTCCCGCCAGAGGATCGAAGCGCAGCCTTCAGGCGAGATGACCGAGTAGACGGCGTACTCCATCATAAGTATAGTGTCGCCGACTCCCAGCGCAAGCGCCCCGCCGCTGCCTCCCTCTCCGACGACGACGACGAGGATCGGGGTCTCCAGACGCGCCATCTCAAGCAGGTTCCTTGCGATCGCCTCGGACTGTCCCCGCTCCTCCGCGCCGATGCCCGGAAACGCGCCGGGGGTGTCGACGAACGTGATGACCGGAAGACGGAACTTCTCCGCGAGCTTCATCACGCGCAGCGCCTTGCGGTACCCTTCCGGGTTCGCCATGCCGAAATTCCTGCGGATTTTTTCGGTCGTGTTCCGGCCTTTCTGCTGCCCGATGATGAGGACCTTTTCGCCGTCCAGCTCCGCGAAGCCGCAGACGACCGGGGGGTCGTCCTTGAACGCCCGATCGCCGTGGATCTCGAGGAAATTCTTAAAGCAAAGGTTTATGTAATCGAGCATATATGGCCGATTCGGATGGCGGGCAAGCTGTGTGATCTGCCAGCGCGTCAGGTTCGAGAATATCTCCTTGCGGATCTTGCCGATCTTTTTATCCAGCTTGACGATTTCTTCCCGGAGGTTCTTGTCCGTCCCGTCGTCCACACGCCGTAGCTGCTCGAGGCGGTTCTCAAGGTCGATGATCGGCTTTTCGAAATCCAGATACTGAAGGATCATCCGCGCTCCTTATTACGAGGGTAATTTCTTAATTTACGGCAATCTACGGGTCAACTCAAGAACTTTCCGGCCAATGCGGCAGCCGTTTCCGCCGCGTTTTCCGCGTCGATCCGCACCGCGTCGGGCTCCCGGGAGAGCCAGGTAGATTGGCGCTTCGCGTAACGCCGCGTGTCCCGCTTTATTTCCGCGACCGCCCCCGAAAGGGAAACGGCGCCGGAAAGATGCGATATGACATGACGATACCCCAGCGACTTCATGGGTTTGAGGTCCGCCCCGTATCCCGCCGCCAATAGCCCGCGCACCTCTTCCACCAGCCCGTCACGGAACATCTTCTCCACGCGTTCTTCGATGCGACAGTACAGTTTTTCACGCTCCATGGAAAGCGAAATGAACAGGATTCGGAATTTCCTTTCCACGTTGCTCCACCGGCCTTTAAGGCCGCTTGCAGGAACCCCGGCGACTGCGGCCACCTCCAGCGCACGCAAGACACGGATCCGGTCGGAGGGATGGATCGCCGCCGCGGAAGCCGGATCGATCTTCCCGAGTTCCCCGAACAGGACTGCGCCGCCCTCCTCTTTCCACCGGCGCGCGAGCCCCGCACGGATCCGCGGATCGGAAGGAAGCGGATCGAGCCCGCGCAGCAGCGCCCGGATATACATCCCGGTCCCCCCCGCCACCAGCGGAAACTTTCCCCGCTGCCTGATACCGCGTATGACGATCTCCGCCTCGGCCACGAACCGGCCGGCGTTGAACTCCTCGTCGGGGTTCGCGACGTCGATAAGGTGGTGGGGAACTTCGTTCCTTTCCCCGGCGTCCGGCTTGGCGGTGCCGATGTCCATTCCCCGATATACCTGGAGGGAGTCGGCGTTCACTATTTCCAGCGGATAGATGCGGGCGAGGGAGAGGGCGAGCGCGGTCTTTCCCGCGGCGGTCGGCCCGGACAACGCCAGAAGGCGGTTTTCCTCCATCTTGTCGCGATCCGGCCGCTTTCAGGTCCGCCCGAACATCCGCCCCAGTTCGGCGCCGGATATTCTCACCCACACCGGGCGGCCGTGCGGGCAGCTATGGGCGCCGACGGCATGGTCGAGCTCGTTCAGCAGTGCGCGCATGCCTTCCTTTTCCAGGATGTCCCCCGAGCGCACCGACGCATGGCACGCTATCCGCCACAATTCCCGGTCCGCGTCGAAGATACCCTTCGGCGCGGTCTCCTGTGCTGTCAGGAATTCGCAGAAATCCTTCCACCACCGCTTCACGTCGAAATGCCCGAGGATCGCCGGACCGCCCGAAAGCTTGTACCTGTCCCTTCCCGCAGGCTCGAAGAGAAATCCCGTGCGTGAGAGGAAGCTCTCCACTTCGGCCCGCTCGCTCATAGCCGCGCCGGGCAACGTGACCAGCTGCGGGACAAGCCATCGCTGTGCGGCGGCTCCGCTTCCGAGGAGAAGGTCCTTCAGCCGGGAATAGACGATCCTTTCGTCCGCGGCATGCTGATCTATGATCACGACCTCTCCAGTCTTTTCGCAGACGATGTATGTTCCGAGGATCTGCGCGACGGGCTTGAGGGAGGAGAAGAAGCCCGCTCCCGGCTCGGTCTGCCCGAGCCCCGCCGCCGCGGGAAATTCCGGTGCGCCCGCGAAGAGCCGGCCGTTTTCCCCGACTCCGGCCGGCGGAGACGATACGGGAATCCGTTCGCCTTCCGGCTGCACGGCGGGCCTCGGGGGGATCGACAGGGCGGGAGGCTCCCCCACCGCGCCGCCGATCGCGTGTCGCAGAAGCTCTGAGAGCTCCCTTGCGTAACGGAACCTCGCCTCGGTCTTCGAGGGATGGACGTTTACGTCGACTTCCATGGGATCGCACTCGATGAATACGAATGCGACCGGATACCTGTCGGCGGGAAGGATCCCCCTGTACGCCTCCTTGACTGCGGCGAAGACCGCCCTATCGCGGAAATGGCGTCCGTTGACGAAGAAAGACATGCCGGTTGCACCGAAACGTGACAGATGGGGAAGCCCCGCCCACCCCGACACGCGGAAGAAGGGAGAGGAAAGATGCAGAGGGACGAGATATTTCCCGTCGTCTCCCGCATACCTGATCGCCCGGGCCAGGCGGGTCTCCGCCGCCTCGTAGGAGACGGCGCTTCTGCCGTCGTACATCCGGAACGCGATCCCCTCGCGCGGAAGGGCCACCATGTGGAATACCTCCCACAGGTGAAGCATCTCGGTGCGAGGGGTTTTGAGGAACTTCCTCCTTGCAGGAACGTTGCCGAAAAGATCGGACACTTCCACGGTGGTCCCCGCCGGAGTCCCCGCCTGCCGGAGCGTCTTGATCTCTCCGCCCGCCACTGCGATTTCCGCGCCCAGGGTCCGCGAGGCGGGGCGGGTCACTATCCGCAGATTCGAGACCGAGCCTATGGAAGGGAGCGCTTCCCCGCGGAAGCCGTAAGTGGAAATTTTCTGGAGATCTTCGGCCGACCGGATCTTGCTCGTGCTGTGACGGCGGACGGCGATTTCGAGCTCGTCCTGGGTCATGCCCGTCCCGTTGTCGGATACCCGCAGCGTGAAGGGAAATGCCCCGGAGACCTCCGCCTCTATACGCGAGGCAACGGCGTCCACGGCGTTCTCGAGAAGTTCCTTGAGCACGGATGCGGGACGTTCCACGACCTCGCCGGCGGCGATCTGGTTGACGACCGTGTCGGAAAGGATTTGTATTCGTCCCGCCACGAAACTACCCGTCCGTGCGAACGCGGATCGCGGCGGGCGCCCGCCCTTTCATCTTCCCGAGAAATTCCTTGCGCCGCGACGATGAGGCTTTCTCCCCCATCAGCGCGCGCGTGATCTTCTTGCCCTCCTCGACTCCCGGCTGGTCGAACGGGTCGATTCCGGCGCATTCCCCGACGACCGCCGTAACCCATTCCCAGAAGTGAAGGTATGCGCCGATGTGCGCCTCGTCCCGCGCGCCGATATCGATACGCACGATCGGCCTGCCCGCGCTCCAGAGCGCGCCGACGGTGCCATCGAATTCCGCATCGAACAGGTCCCGGAGGGGCCTGCCCCCGAGCATCGACATGTCGGGCGCGAATCCCGCCCGCGGAACGATTCCTTTTTCCTTTCCCTCCCTCCAGCGTACGAAGGTGTAGATCTTGTCGGCGGGGCCGTCCTGGTAGAGCTGGACCTGCGAGTGCTGGTCCGTAACGCCCACCGCCCGCGCGGGCGTCTGGCCGACCGCCTTCCCGTCCTTCCTCGTCTTCCCGAGGCTTTCCCCCCAGAGCTGCTGCCACCACTCCGCCACCCGTTCGAGCCCCTTGCCGTAAGTCATCCATACATGAACCGGCTTGAGATCGCTGATCATGTAATGCGCGTACACCGCCGAGGCGAACAGGACCGGGTTGTCCTCGGGAGACCTGCCCCTGAAAGTTTCCTCCATGAACCGCGCTCCGTCGAGCAGCCTCTCCACGGACACCCCCGCCGCCGCGATCGGCAGGAGGCCGACCGGCGACAGCACGGAAAACCTGCCCCCGACGTTCGGGGGAACCGGATAGGCCTTTATGCCTTCTTCCGCCGCCATCCGGCGAAAGATCCCCTTTTCCGGATCGGTCACGAGGATGAGGCGCTCCTTCCAGGAGCCTCCGTTCGCTTTCTTGAGCGCGTCGATCGCGAGGGAAAGCTGCGCGTTCGTCTCGGCGGTCCCACCCGACTTGCTGATGGCGACGACGACCGTCCTCTTCATCGGAAGGGAGCGCAGTATCGGAAAGAACGAATCCGGATCGACGTTGTCCGCGACTGTTACGGAGAGGCCTTTCCGTCTCTCCTCTCCCCCGATTCCTTCAAGGACGGCCTTCGTTCCCAGGGCGGAGCCGCCTATGCCGAGCACCAGCATGTGCGTGAAGCGCTTCCGCAGATTCGCCGCATCGCGTGAAATGCTCCGGGCCTCCGAAACGCCGAACGGAAGGTCGGGGAAACCGATCTCTCCGGCGGCATGCCGGCGCGCCGCCCCAAGGGCGGCCTTCTCCGCGCGCCGCAGGGCCGTTCGCAGCTGCGCGGCGGTAAGGCCCTCACCGCTCCTCAGGTTCTTTTCGAGCACAAGGGAAAAGTCGAATCGAAGGTCGAGCGTGTTTCCCAAAATCCCTCCCGGTCGGGCCGTCGCTCCCGGCTGTCCATGGCCTCCGCGACATGCCGCCATCCTTTGCGGCAAAAACAAAGGGACCGGCGAAGTCAAAGACTCGGCCGGTCCCTTGTCGGCTTCAGGTCTTGACTTCTTCCTTCCCGGACGCGATGCGGAAACGCGCATCCATCTTCTTCAGCCTGTCCACGATACCGCCGTACTCGAGTTCGCTGTACGGGAGCATCGCCGGCCCGAAGAAGCCTTGACGCCGCAGGTCCTCGGACTTCGCCGACACCTTCGTGCGCACGTACTCCCAATACGGATGGTCGAACGCGTCGGCAGGCTCCGTGAGCTTCCCGTTCTTCGTGCAGAACGCGAGGCAGGAGACGATCGGCGGGCCGTCGAAGAATGAAGTGCCCGTGTTCCGCGGCACCGGCATCAGCGCGCCGTGATGGCTCCCCCGCATGAATCCCGCCACGAAGTGGCCTATGGTGTACGGGGAGATGACTTCCCCCGTGGCCGGGAAGTTCCCCTGTACGCGCACCAGCATCACGGGATCGTCCTTGCCTGTGTACTTGCCCGCGATGTTGTGCAGGCGCGTCGTGCTCACGGACGCGGCGATGTCTCCCGTGGACCGGGAGTAGATGGATTCGACGACGAATCGCTCCTGGTCGCGCAGCAGCGCGGCGATGTCGTAAAGGTCCTCGGGGGCGTTGAGGTCTATGATCCTGTCTCCCTCCGTATGTTCGACGTCCATGATCCGGAAGGTGAATCCCATACCGACCTTCGGCGAGAGGATGAGGCCGGCGCTGTGCATCGGATCCGCGAACGCCATGTAGCAGGGAAGATTATAGGCGCCCGGGTCCGTCTTGTCCGCGGCGAACAAGAGAAACGGCTCGTTGGGCCGCTCCTCGAAGGTCATCTCCGCAACCGCCGGGCCCATGCCCTTCACGTTCCCCGAGAAGGAGTCCTTGAGCAGGTCCTGCCCCGCGCCGTAAAGCCCCTGCGCCTTCGCCACCTCCGTTCCCGCGAGGAAGGCTTCCCAGGCGAGCTTGTGAACCTTTTCATCCAGGTTCCCGCGCGTGTGCGTCATGAGGATCGCGATATCGTCGCCCGTGTGACCTATGTAGGTATCGATCAGCAGTCCATTCCCGAGCTCGGCGACCTTCCGGCGGACCTCGTCGAGGAGCTTCGAGCTCGGGCGGATGTGCCCGCCGATGGATCCGATGTCCGCCTTGATGACGGAAAGTGTGATCTTCATCACTGCCTCCTTCCTTTGGATGATTATGGTGTGATCATGGTGTTGCGGTACCACCGGACGAATTTTTTCAGCCCGGCCTCGACGGGAGTTTTCGGCTCGTACCCGATCTCCGCGCGGGCCCGCGATATGTCGGCATGGGTCAACGGAACGTCTCCCGGCTGGAGAGGAAGGACCTTCCGCTTCGCGCGGACTCCGGTGGCCTCCTCCAGCCTCGCAACGAGGTCGGACAGCGAGATGGTGGCCGACTCTCCCAGGTTGTAGACCCGGTACCCTGCGGGCGCTTTGAGCGCTCCGAGGACGCCGTCCACGATGTCGTCTATGTACGTGTAATCCCTGCGCGTGGTCCCGTCGCCGTAGATTTCGATTTCCTTGCCGGACAGCAGGTTGCGGGTGAACTTGTGGATCGCCATCTCCGGCCGCTGCCCCGGTCCGTAGACCGTGAAAAACCGCAGCGCCGCGATGTTCATCCCGTAAAGGTGGGACCATGTGTGGCAAAGCAGCTCCCCCGCCTTCTTGGTGGCCGCGTAGGGACTGACGGGATGGTCGACGAAATCATCCTCGGAAAAGGGAACTTTCCTGTTCCCGCCGTACACGGACGAGGAGGAGGCGAAGAGGACGCGCGGGACGGAACGTTCCCTGGCCCACGACAGGACGCGCACGGTGCCCATGACGTTTACGTCCGTATACGACGCTGGATCCGCCACCGACGGCCGCACGCCTGCCTTCGCGGCGAGGTGGATCAGAGCATCGGGGGATTCGCCTTGCCCCCAGCGCTTCAGGTCGGAGACGTCCCGGATGTCTCCCTCGATAAAATTGAAACCCGGGTACTCCGTGAGCGAAGCAAGGTTCCGCTCCTTGATCTCCCGGGCGTAGAAGGGGTCGAAGTTGTCCAGTCCGAAGATGCGGTCGCCGCGCCTCAAGAGAGCCAGGGCAACGTGTGAGCCGATGAACCCGGCCACCCCTGTTATGAAAAAAACGGAATCCGACAACCATTCCTCCTTTTTGGGAGGGGTATCGGGGTACGAACAATACTAACACTATTTGTCCCGGGCGGCGCAACATCACCGCGCTTATGCGGCCGTACGATTTTGCAGGAAGCGCGGCGGCGAAGGCCGACATCTCGGGGCCAGTGGAAAAGCCCGAAATCAGCAACTGGCAGATCATCGGCTCCCTTGTCAGGAACGCGTTCTTCAGGAAGATACTGCCGGAGTTCGAAAGAGAGGCATCGGGGAACAGGCGCCCGATGAAGCGCGGCGGGAGAGGTTGATAATCAGCCGGTCGGCCCTGTCAGCCGGCTCTACGCAGGCGGATACGTTCGGCACTATCCCCGGCCTCCCGCACGGCGGCATCTTTCCACTGCGACAGGTCGCGCATTCCGGCTTCCGCCATCGCCTCCTCCGCCAGCACCCGGACCCTGGCGCGTTCCCCTTCAGTCATCGGCCGGCGCGGAGGACGCGGCAGCGGAACATGATTGCGGAAACGTGCAATCGACTGCCTGAATTCGCCGCTTGCGCCCGCCTGTCCGAAAAAGTACGCTTCCTCCCCGTACCGGACCCCTTCCGTGATGTTGCGGACGATGAGATCCAGGGCATAACGCAACACCGTCCCCCTTCGCCCGACGGTTTCGGCGTGCCGCAGATACCTTTTTATATGCTCGTCCCCGGTGACTATCGACGGGGCCACGGGGAGCCCTGTCTCCTCGTCGATCATGGGATCTTCCCAGCGCTTCACGGCACGGCGCCGCTCTTCCATGGCGCGGCGGAGCGTATCGTCCGTCCCCATGGCGTGGCCGGCCGCCAGCCGGTATGCCCTGCACAGGGAATTCGACGGGACAAGCTCCGAAATCAGGCCATGCGCGTACCCTTCCTCGACGCTCATCGGCGCACCGGTGAGGATCGTATCGGCGGCGAACAGCAAACCGGCCCTTCGCCCGAGGCGTGATCCGTCCGCCATCAGCCGGACAAGCCGCTGGGTGCCGCCGAACCCTGGGATCAGGTTGATGACTGTCTCGGGCTGCCCGATGTATATGCGTTCGACACGGGAAGCGACGACGTAGTGAGCCGCGGCCACAAGCTCTGCTCCGCCGCCCAGCGCCAGTCCGTTCAGGTTCAGCACGACCGGGATCCCGAAGCTCTCGATGGCGCTCATCGTTTCCTGGGCGAGTGCGGCGAGCTCCGTGATCCGCTCGTCGTCCATGACGGCGAGTTCGTCGCTGTTCTGTCCGGGCACGAAGGCCCGGGTGCCCTCGGCGGTCAGAACAAGAGCCTTTATCCCTGAATCTTCCCGGACCCTGCGGAGCAGCATCCTGAGCTGTCTTACCGCGTCGCCGCGGAACCAGTGCAGGTCGGAGTTGCGAAGCGTATTGCTCGTTTTGGGCTGATTGAGCATGAACTCGATAGTCGCGATTGAACCGTCCGCGCCGGCGTGGTGGAGAAGCAGCCTCATGAGCGAAAGCTCTTCGGCTATCCGGATTCCCTGGGCCGCAAGCAGGTCGCGCTCCGAGCGGACAAGGTCGAGATCCGTCGCGATCCTGTACGCAGTGGAGCCGGGAGCGCGTCCCCGAAGCTGGTCGCTGAACCCGAGCGGAACGTTGTCCGCACCGTGAATCCGGTCGGGCCCCTGGAAGCGATATATTCCCTTGTCGATCTTGTCCCGCAAGGCTTGAGCCTCGTGGGGCTCGTACATGTGGGAGCCCGCCATGCGTATTATCTTCTCCCGCGCCGTGGCGCCCGGACCGAGCGCTTTCGGGTCCGCCGGGACCAGGATCGTCCTCTGCAGCATCCAGCCCTGTGCGAGGTGCCAGGTCAGCGTCTGCCCGGAATCGGTTTCTCCATACACCACGCGGCCGGTCTGCTCCGCGAGAATCGCGACGTTCAATCCCAGCCGGTCCCGGCGGCCGTTGTCCCAGATCACGTCCCACAATCCGTTGCCGTTGGTGTTGTAGGGAGCCAGCGAGTTCTTGACCACGCTGACCGTTTCCGTGGCGAAGCGCGCCTGCGCGTCCCGGCCGGGCCAGCTTTCGTGGGCCTCCCTTTCCGGATCGAAGCGTCCCTCGTCCACGTCGGGCATATGTTCGGGCCACAGGAGCTTCTTTTTCCCTTCCCCCTCGCGCAGGGCCTCGACGTTCCGTATGCGGGTCTTGCCGAAATGCACGGAAATGTCTTCACGGCGAAGCAGCAGGTTCTGCTGTTCCTGGGTCTCGGCGAGCACCGTCACCCGCGCTCCGAGCCGGGCAGCTTCCGCAATGGCGGCGACTGCCTGCGCGTCCATCCCGTCCGGGTCGGATCCGGCGCCGTAGTGGACCAGCACGTTTTCCCCGAGTTTCACATCCGCGCCGTCCGGGCCGAGGGCCTCGCAAGCCGAAAGCGTCGCGTCGTACCCGTTCAACGTGCCGTAGAGACCGAAGGCCCCGGAGAACCAGGCGGTGCGGCTTCCCCTTCTGCCGGGCCGCAGCAGCAGGAAGTCCGCCGCCATAAGCCCCCTGCCGGCGTTCTGCATTATTTTCGTAGGACGGTACCCGGCGGGAACCGATTTCACGAGGCGGTCCGCCGCCTCCCTCCACCTGGCGAGCCCTTCCGGGTCGCCGGCCGGCGCCGCCCGCAAGGCTTCCGGATGTTCATTGCGATGGATGAACGCGAGGTCGGCCCCGGGGTGCCGCTTGCGGACAAGTTCGCCTTCCGCCGCATCGGAGACGTACGCGAGGACACGGATGCCCAGGGCAACCGCCATGTCGATAGCGATGGACCCGGTGTGGCCGCTACCGCCGTGCGTCAGAAGGACGTCGTCCGATGTGAGATCGAGCTTGCGGGGGCTGAATAGCGCGTGCTCCACGGTCGGCCCGTTCAGGATCAGCGTCGCCGCCAGCGGGAGCGGCATGTCGACCGGGACCTCGATCAGGCTGCCGGTATCGAAAGCGGCGAACGCCTGGAGAGTGGCCTGGTCCCGCCCGCCCTGATATCCGCCTATGTGGCCTTCACGCTGCGCGTCGAGCGTCACCGTGGGCGCCTGTCGGTTGAACACCAGCGGATCCACGAGCACGAGCTGGCCGATGGCCAAACGCCCCTCGTTCTCTGCTTCCGGGGACAGCGCCAGGACCTGTGCGACAGCGGCGTCGCCGAGCACATGATGGTCCTTTTCGCCCAGAACGTCGACCGGGTCGGAAGTGATCCCGTTGATAACGTTGTAGGTCGCTCCGGCGTAAAGTATCTGGACAAGGGCCTGACCCGCTTTCGGCGACGGGGTGGGGCGTACGAACTTGAGGAATCCGAGCGCGGGGTCCCGGTGCACCATGCTCATTCCGTCTTCGTTGCGGACGATGCCGTATGCTTCCTGGTACGGAGGAATCGGGTCGATGCCGGGTCGCAGCGGTTTCGTGCCGAGACGCTTTATAAGCCGTTCCGGAACTCCCGCATGGGAGATAGCCGGAGGAGCCTCGGGGCGGAAGGCAACCTTCACCGATTCGTCTCCCTCGCGTGAAGCGATGACCCGGTCCAGCAGATTTACGAGGGTTCCCTTGACCTTCAGCCCGTCGAGGTTCGGCATCCCCTGGAACAATGCGCTCGCCCGGAAAAACTCGGTGTCTCCCCCGCGGATCGAGGCGCGGACCTCGCCGGGCAGCAGCGCCTGCTGCATCTTTTTGAGGGTTTCAAGGGGCCTGGCGGCGTAGAACTTTATCAGCTCGTACATGATTTTCGCCGTCAGCGTCATCGGCAGGAAGGTTTCCTCCCCTTCGAAACCCGGCGCCTCGGCAATCAGGAAGACGATGTCCTGGGGTTCCGGCTTGACCTGGGGATTCAATTTCTGGTTGATCGTCATCTGTACGAGGTCGATCAGTTCCTGGCCGGGCTGGATCCCCGGCTGTAACGCGACGACAACGACCGGCGTCCGGTCCTTCGTGGGATGGTGGATGAAGGTCACGCCGACTTTCCGGAAGTACCGGGTGTGTTCGTTCAGCACGTTTTCGTACATGGTCTCGTTGACCAGGTGGCCGTTGACGTTGGCGATGTTACCGGAGCGGCCCGATGCGTAGAAGGTCCTGGGAGTCACCGGGTCTTCCGGGCCGGAAAGGATCAGCGCGTCCTCCGGTGTTTCGGGATCGTAGATAACCCGCACCCAGTAGGCCGAGTCGCCGCCGTCGTGCGCCAGGCGCCTGCCTTCCCTGCCCTTTCCCGGCCATTCGGGCGCAAAGGCGTGGTTGTAATATTTCGCCGCGGTGAGCTTCGCATCGGGCCGGGCAGGCCCGCGGCGGCCTTCGTTGCTTCCCATAAGCCAGGCCATGCGGTGCGGCTGGGAGCCGCGGTAAAGAAGCTGCCCGATAACCGCCTTGCGGCCTCGTCCCTTCGCCGTTATGAGCGCCTCGGTCACCTCGCGCGGGGATCCGACCCGATTGCCTTCTTCATCTTCCAGCCGGTCGGCGATAACGGGATTCACCCACGGCAGCGGCAGGATCTCAGGATGCTCGAAGTCCATTTCGATGGGGGTCCGCACTTCGGCCGCCACGGCGAAAGGATCGCGACCTCCGGCAAGCTTCCCGAGCTCGCTCCGGTATGTCTCCGCGCACCGGCTCTCGACGCCCGGCCGCCGCTTGAAAGTGGCGTGCTGGGATCCGAAATCTTCCGTCCGCCACAGGGAGTTGATGGCCACATCGCCGAGGACGGCCTGGATCCGCGCGTGCGCCGGATAGGAGTAGGGAGCGGCGCAACCGCAAATCCCGGGGGCGCCTTCCCGCTGGAGCGAACTTACGTCGAATCCCCCCTTGGCGGGTTCGAAGAGCCCGTCGACCTTCGACATCGCCTCGTAGATCGGGGAACCGGCCTTCAGGAATGAAGCCCGGTGGTCCGCGACCGCCTGGGCAAGTCTGCGGGGAGTGGGGGTGAAGCTCTGGAGGATGAAGCTGCGTCCCTCCATCATCGGGAACCACAGGGCATACGCCGGACCCACGATCCAGCCGTAGTCGGTGGAGGTGTGGTGGATCTCGTGGGGGGCCAGCCCGAAGGAGTTGAACATCGTCTGGCCGCCGGCGACAAGTGCGCCCACAAGCGAGATGATGCCCTTGGGTTGCCCGGTGGAGCCGCTGGAGTAGCTGAGCATCGCCGGATCCCCGCCTCCCATCTCGACCGCGGTGAACTCGTCGATATCTTTTCCTTCGGCCTTGAGTTTTTCTTCCGTCCGCCGTATCGCGTCGTCCCAAAGAACGTCTCGCCCCGAAACGACGGGAGCGCCCGGCAGAAGTCCCAGCTTCGTGAGCCGGTCGTAAACGATCAGCTTCTCGTCGCGCTCGAAGGGCTGCTCGAATGCGCCGATGATGAGATCGATGACCAGCCTTTGCCGCCGTATCCCGCCCAGCCGCTCCGCGCCCACGCCGTTTCGCTGCGCATGGCGCAGGATGAACTCCGGAACATCCAGCTTATTGTCTTCGGCAAGGAGAGAATCCAGAGTGGGTCCCGGCGCCCCGCTCGCGATCCGCCGAAGATGGCTCTTCAGCCAGTCGCGGTGGCGGCTTTCTATCGCCTCTCCCGTCGTTTCGAGCACCTCTTCCCAATGCTCCTGCAAGGCGGCGGCGAGTTCCCTGCCTGCCTGCGGACAAGGCTCCTTTCCTTCTCCCGTGCCGGGTTCGCCCGCCCCTCCCCGCAAGGCCGCCGTCAGGATTGCGGCATACCGGTCGAAAATGCGTTCGTCGCGCCCGGATGCGGCTATCCGCATTTTCGCCCGGCGGATCTCCTCTTCCCTCGTACGGAGCGCTTTTTTCAGATCTTCCGCGGAATCCTCGTCCAGGGACTCAAGGACGACGTTCTTTATGTGCGCTTCGTGAAGGACTTCGAGGAAATCGCGCATGGAGTCCCTGCTGTAAGTGACCTTCCCCTCGAGCCGGTCGATCACCGCCGCGCCGACGGTCTTCCCTTCTTCCGCCAGATCTTCCGGGAGACCCGCAAGCGCCGCTTCGAGCCTCTCCCTGAAGACCGGCTTCGGAAGAAAGCGGGACAGGGCAACGTCGACCGAATCCTTTTTCAACTCGCGGGACCTGTCTCCCACGCGGTATCCGTCTTCGGTGATTATCACCTTGGCGCCCATGTTGTAGACGGTGTCGCTGAAGATATCCGGACCTTTTGCGCCGAATACGAAGTGGTAGGTCGCGCCGGCAAGCGTCGCCGCCAATTGCGCTATAAGCCCGACGATGTCGGTGGACATGTACATGACGACCATGTCCCCCGGCGCCACACCCATGCCGGTCAGCACGTTCGCCAGGCGGTTGGCTTCCCGCCTGATCTCCCGGTACGTGTATGTCCGTACGTCGACGTTCTTCCCGTCCTTCTGGTCCTCTCCGATATTGATCACGCACCGCTCGTCCAGCAGTCCCTGCGTCTCGAGGCGGTCGAAGACGGCCCAGGCGGGATTGATCCTTCCGTCCTCGAAGCGGCGTATCACCGGGAAACCGCTCAAATCGAGGGAGACGGAGGGGCGCACGCTCCACGCGTACGGGTAGACCATGTCGAGCTCGAACTTTTCCGGATTGCAAAGCCATGCGCGGCGGACCACGCGCCATCCCATTCTGGTCTCCAGCAGAGAGCGGAGAACGCCGAGCTCGTCCACGACCCTGTCATCCGACCATTGGGAGTTGCGAAGATCGACTCGAAACGACGCAGGAAGGCCCGTGCCGCCCTTCGGCGGCAGGACCCGGCCCTTCTCGCCGCAATGATAAGTCCCGCGGGGAAGCAGGTACTCCGTTCCTCCATAGAGGAACGAGGCGTCATGCTCCAGCGCGGATCCCGTGGAAACGGGCATAGCCGGAATCGCTGCACGGAACCCTTTGGCGTCGGACAGGACGATACGGTCCAGGTGGCTGTCGGACTCTCCGGAGGCAAAGCCTTTCACGAGGCCGAGGACGCCTTCCAGGTGGGCGAAACCGGCGGTCAACTCCTGAGAGAACTTGAGTTCCGCTTCCCTCGCTTCGTCCTCGCCGTAAAGACCATGCTGCGCGAAGGTGTCGATGAGGAACTCCGTCGCCCACACCGCCTGGGGCGAAGCCGACCGCATGGCTGCCAGCGCCCTCCGGGCGAATTCGTCCCCGTTCGCGGAGGCGCCCTCCAGGCTTGCGAAAATGTCCCCGAGATAACCCTTGCCGGCTATCCCGTACCCAAAGTGGCGGTCGATATTCAGCGCAAGATCGCGTATGCCGTCCTTGCAAGCGTCGACGGAGGCGCCCGTTTCTTCCAGCATCGCGGATATCCTGCGCCCGTCGAGAGGACCTTCCACTCGCTTGAGTCCGACCAGGAAGCCAAGCGCCTCGTCTCCGGCGTACCCCTGCGCCAGTCCGAAGCCCGCCGCTTCCCTGCCGCTCATCGTGGAGGCGGTTAGACCGAAGTATTTGGCGGCCGCGGCTCCCATCCGCCGCGGAAGGAACCATGTGGCGCCGTTTCCGGGTATGAGGCCGACCTTGACCTCGGGAAGCCGGATTCTCGCCGTCGCGTCGACGATCATGTAATCGGCGGCGGCGGCCAGACCCAGCGCCGACCCCTCGCAAACCCCTCGGACCAGGCTGACGGTGGGGATTTCAAGGCCTCGTACCTTGTCGCACAACTTCTTCCAATCCGATAGAAACCGGTACGCGAGCCCCCCGGAGCCGGGATCCAGGCGAATGCGCATCGCCTCCATGAAATCCGTCCCAGCGGAGTAGTTCTCCCCCCCGGTAATCACCAGCGCACGTATGGAATCGTTTGCGGAAACGCCATCGACGAGTTCGATGCAGCGGGCGATGTCCTCCGGCCCCAGGAAGTTCCGTCCATCCGGCATGCCGAGCCGCAGGACGGCGATGCCGTCCTTTTCCGCCTCCAATGCAACCGGACTCATGGCTTGCCGTCTCCGGGAATCGCTGTTTTCGTTTTCTTTTGGAATCGAATTTACGTGACGCGGTTTCGCCCCGGGCGAAAATAGGAGAAGACACCCGGCCCGGAACCAGGTACTGATCCCGAATAGTCCGGAGGGTGAGGGCCGATATCGTGGCCTTCACCCTCTTGTCGCATACAGAGATAATAAAATATCCAGGGCCGCTGGTCGGCGCGCTTGACAGCGCGGCAGGTTTCGCCCGACAATTAGCATTACGGCGGCATAGCCAAGTGGTAAGGCAGAGGACTGCAAATCCTTTATCCCCCGGTTCAAATCCGGGTGCCGCCTCCATCCTCCCTTCTCACCTCAAAAACAGGGACGTTCTTAAAAAGTCGATTCCACCGGCAAGCTTTCTCTTTACTCACGCACCCTTATCACGTCTGAACCTCGTAGAGTTTTTAAGAACGTCCCTGTTTTTGTTTGTTTTTGTGCGCTGTTTTTGTGCTGTCAGGTTTTTGTGTTATGTTTTGACAGGCGCGCCCGGGTGGCGGAACTGGCAGACGCACGGGACTTAAAATCCCGAGGCTGAATAAGCCGTGAGAGTTCGATTCTCTCCCCGGGCACCAGCCTTCGCTCCTCGCCGCTACGACAACACCTGGCTTCGGAGCTTCGGCTGGCAAGCCATATCCCGACCGCAGGCAGGTTACTCTCAAGCCCGCCCTGTGAAAAAAGGAGGGGGTTAAATGTCCCGCACGTTCCGGTTGGCCGGCCTGGCATTCGTTCTGGCGTTCGCCCTGGTCTTCATGGGGGCAGCGAAAGATTCGCCCAAAGCGGCGGCTCCGGCAAAAGCGAAAGGCCCGGCGATTCCCGCGAAGATCGGAGTGATCTCGATCATAACGGGGCAGGGGTCCGGCTACGGAGAGGCGATAACGAACGGCTTCAAGCTCGCGCGCGAAGAGATCAACGCCAAAAGGGAAGTGAACATCGAGCTCGTCGTCATGGACTCGTCCGGAAAACAGGAGCAGGCGCTGGCGGCCGCGCAGAAGCTCATCAACTCCGACCGGGTGGCAGCGATCCTGGGCCCCACCCTTTCCACCGAGATGAAGGTCGTGGCGCCCGTGGCGAACTCCGGCGGCGTACCGATCATGGGGACGTCCACTACCGCGGCGGGTATCACCCTGATCGGCAAGTACGTTTTCCGAAATTCTCTCCCCGAGTCCCTCGCGATTCCGGCGTCCGTGAACAAAGCCGTGAAGAAATACAACATCCGCAAGGTGGCGCTCTTCTACGGCAACGACGACGTCTTCACCAAGTCGGGCTACGACACGATGAAAAAGGTGGCATCGGACCTGAAACTCACCGTCGTCACGACCGAAACGTTCCAGAGAGGGCAGTCGGACTACAAGGCGCAGCTTACGAAGATCAAGGCTCTTTCCCCCGACGCGGTTTTCTGCTCGGCGCTTTACGAGGAAGGCGGCGTGATCCTTTCGCAGGCCCGAAAGATGGGGATCAAGGTCCCTTTCGTGGGCGGGAACGGGTTCAATTCGCCCAAGGTCATCGAAATCGCCAAGGAGGCGTCCGAAGGACTCATCGTTGCGACGCCGTGGTTCGCCGAAAGGAACGACCCGAAGGTGAAGGCATTCGTCGCGCGTTATCAGAAAGCATACGGGAAAAAACCGGACCAGTTCGCGGCGCAGGCTTACGACGCGCTCTACATCATGGCGGAAGCGCTTAAAAAAGCCGGGACGGCGGACCGCAAAAAACTGCGGGACGCACTGGCGGAAGTCCGGAATTTCAACGGGGTCCTCGGAAAGTTTTCCTTCGACGCCGAACGGGACGTCGTCATGGACCCCGTCGTGCTGACGATCAAGGGCGGGAAGTTCCAGATATTCCAATAGACGCCGAAAGTCATTGTTCGCGGAACAGCTGATAAACGGCATCACCCTGGGCAGTATCTACGCCATCGTGGCGCTCGGCTACACGCTGGTCTTCGGCGTGCTCGACATAATCAACATGGCGCACGGCGAGATCTTCATGTTCGGGGCGTTCGTGGGTATGCTGATCGTCACGAAGGCCCATGCGCCGCTCTGGATGGCGTTCCTGGGAGCGATCGCCGCCACCGCGGCGATGGGTTTCCTGCTGGAGCGGATCGCCCTTCGGCCCTTGCGCGGACGGACGGGTGTGTCCCCGCTGGCTCCGCTCATAAGCACGATAGGCGTTTCCATCCTTCTGGAAAACGTGGCCCACAAGATTTTCGGGGCGGGGAACCAGCTGTTCGAGACGCCCTTCGCGGAGATCCGGTTCGAGATCGGTCCGCTCACCGTTTATCTCGTGCAGGCGGCGATCCTGGCGATTTCCCTTCTCCTCATGGCGGGTCTCTCCCTCTGGCTCCATCGGACGAAGGCCGGCAAGGCGCTGCGGGCAACGGCGGAGAACCTGGAGACCGCCGCCCTTCTCGGTGTCGACACCACGAAGATCATCACCGCCACGGTAGTCATAGCGTCCGCCATGGGAGGCGTGGCGGGCGTCCTTGTCGGCATGGCCTTCAACTATATAAACAACCAGATGGGGCTGGCCATGGGACTCAAAGGGCTGGCGATCATCATTCTCGGCGGCATGGGGAGTGTCGCCGGCGCGGTGGCGGGGGGCTTGCTCCTCGGCCTTTCCGAGACGTTCGTCGTCGCCTACGGAAACTCCGGCTACCGCGACGCCATCGCGTTCGCCGCGATCATAGCGGTGCTGCTGCTCCGTCCCCAGGGGCTGTTCGGCCAGGCGCCGACGGAAATGCAGCGGTGACGCGGTGTCGTTCGACTGGCTGAACCCATATCACCTGCAGGTCGGCTCGTTCCTTCTCATCAACGTGCTGCTCGGCATCAGCATTTTCGTTACGCTCTCCACCGGGCAGCTTTCCCTCGGCAACGCCGGGTTCATGAGCATCGGGGCATACGCCTCCGCGATCCTTACCACGCAGCACGGATACTCCATACCCGCGGGGATCTCCGCCGGATCGGTCCTGGCGGGCGTTTCGGGCATTCTCGTAGGCATCCCCGCACTGCGCCTTAGGGGTGTGTACCTGGCGATAGCGACGCTCGGTTTCGGCGAAGTGCTGCGGGTGATCTTCATCAACTGGGAATCGCTGACCGGGGGCGCCGTCGGGATCGCCGCCATCCCGCAAATGGGGAGCGAGATCCTGGCCTTCGCCGAAAACGCGGGCGTTTCGCCCGAATCCCGGGGATTGATGAACAACCAGTTCATAAGCCTCGCGGTATTCCTGATCCTGCTTCTGTGCGTCATCATCGCAATCCTGTTTTTCCTGCGGCTCTACTCCTCCCGCGTGGGGAGGGCGTACACGGCCATCCGCATGGACGAAACCGCGGCGGAATGCTCGGGGATAGACACCACCTATTACAAGGTTCTCGCCTTCAGCCAGGGAGCGTTTCTGTCGGGGCTTGCCGGGGCGCTGTTCGCGCACGCCACTACCTACATCAGCCCCGCGGATTTCACATACCACCGTGCCGTCGAGATCCTTGTCTTCGCCGTATTCGGGGGAAGCGAGGTCTTGTTCGGCCCGGTCTTCGGCGCAACCCTTCTGACCGTGCTCCCGGAGCTGCTCCGGGCGGTCATCGACTACCGGTATATCATCTACGGGATTCTTGTCGTCCTGATGATGGTATTCCGGCCGCAGGGGTTGATCGATCCCGCGCTTATGGCCCGCCTTGCCAACGGCGGGAGGAACCCGGGAGGCGGATAAGGTGGCGCTGCTTTCTCTTGCCGGTGTCGGAAAGAGCTTCGGCGGCCTGAATGCTTTGAGCGATGTCTCCTTCTCGGTGAAGCAGGGGGAGATCTCGGGCCTGATCGGACCGAACGGAGCCGGGAAGACGACCCTGTTCAACATCATCACATCGGTTTTCCCGCCGAGCGGCGGGCATGTCCTCTTCCGCGGGGAAGACCTCGCGGGGCGCAAACCGCACGACGCCACGCGGAACGGGATCGCACGCACCTTCCAGAATATCCGCCTGTTCCCGAAGATGTCGGCACGGGAAAACGTAATGGTCGGCAGGCACGCGAAAAGCCGCGCCGGGATCTGGAGGAGCGTCCTCCGGACCCGGGGGCAGCGTTCGGAAGAGGCGGGTATCAGGGAAAAGACGGACGAACTCCTTTCGCTGATGGGGCTTGCCGGCTTCGAGGACTCCCCTGCGGGGAAACTTCCGTACGGCCATCAGAGACGCCTGGAAATCGCACGCGCGCTGGCCGCCGAGCCCCGGCTCCTGCTTCTGGACGAGCCCGCGGCTGGCATGAACGACGCCGAGACCCTGGAAATTCACCGGTTGATCCTCGAGATCCGCGCATCGGGGGTGACAGTGCTCCTGATCGAGCACGACATGGAGCTCGTCATGAACGTATGCGACAGGCTGGTCGTCCTGAACTTCGGCAGGAAGATCGCGGAAGGGACCCCCGTGGAAATACGGGGGAATCCTGAGGTGATCGAAGCATATCTCGGCAAGGAAGAGGAAGAAGAGCGGGATGCTTGAAGTCCGGGGGCTCGAGGCATCGTACGGGAACATCAAGGCGCTCAAAAGCGTCGATCTCGACGTCGAAGCGGGAAGCGTCGTCTGCATCCTCGGCGCCAACGGGGCCGGGAAGACGACCTTCATGAAAACCGTCACCGGCCTGCTGCCTCCCGCAGGAGGGAAGATCGCGTTCCGGGGGGAGGACATCACCGGGCTCTCACCGGATACCATAGTACGGAAAGGGATTTCCCTCGTTCCGGAAGGCAGGGCGATCCTTTCCCGGATGACGGTCCTGGAAAACCTCGAGATGGGCGCATACCACAGGAAGGGCGTCGAAGTGCGGAAGGACCTGGAGAGGCTCCTTGAACGGTTTCCCGCGCTTAAAAACCGGCTGGGGCAGCGGGGCGGCTCACTGTCGGGGGGCGAACAGCAGATGCTGGCCATCGCCCGCGCACTGATGGCGCGACCGAAACTTCTGCTGCTGGACGAACCGTCGCTCGGACTTGCACCCTTGGTCGTTACCGATATTTTCCGCATCGTGAAGGAGATAAACGACGAAGGGACTACCGTGCTGCTGGTGGAGCAGAACGCCCGCCAGGCGCTTAAGGCATCCCGCTACGCCTACGTGCTGGAGACCGGAAGGATCGCCCACCAGGGCTGTTCCCTCGACCTGCGTAACGACCCGAAGATCAAGGAGTCGTATCTCGGGGGAAGACGCCGTTGAGATACAATACCTGAAGAACTCCCGGAAACGGAGGTCCCCATGACGTCGGAAAAGACGCAAGCCGCGCACTCGGTCCCTGTAGAGTACATCCCGAGGATACGTGACAACTACGCAAGGCTCGGATACACCGCGTACAAGTGGATCGTGAGCGAGACCGCGCCCCCCTTGACGCACTTATCGAAGCCGTTGTCGGAATGCCGTCTCGGGCTCGCCGCTTCGGGGGGCGTCTACGTGGCGGGGCAGGTCGCCTTCCATTACAAGGACGACACATCCCTGCGCGATATCCCTGCGGACGTGGATTCGTCCATGCTCCGCGCGACCCATTTCGCGTACGACCTTTCCGATGCCCGGACCGATCCGAACGTCGTCTTCCCGATAGACACACTGCGGCGGCTTGCCCGTGAAGGGGTCATCGGGTCGCTCGCAAGCCGGTTTCAATCGTTCATGGGGGGAATTTACTCGGCGCGCCGCGTCACCGGGGAACTGGCCCCGCAACTGCTTCAGCGCCTGCGGGAAGAAGAGGTCGATGCGGTCCTTCTCGTACCCGTCTGACCTGTCTGCCACCAGTCCGTGGGACTGGTCGCAAGGCACCTGGAGGCGGCGGGCATCCCGACGCTGTGCATGACGAGCGCCCTCGACATCACGAACGCGGTCCGGCCGCCCCGCGCGGCGTTCCTCGACTATCCCCTCGGACACACTACGGGCAAGCCGGGCGATCCCGAGCTGCAGCGGCGTATCCTTGTCGAGGCGCTCGATGCGTTCTCCTCCCTGTCGTCCCCGGGGACGGTCAAGATGCTCCCCTTCCGCTGGTCCGATGACGAGATCTGGAAGGAAAAGGCATTCGCTGAAGGCGACGAACGCCTGGAACGCGTCGACACTCCTCAGTACCAGTCCGAAGAGGACAGGAGGCTTGCGGAAACTGCCGGGGCGCCGCCGTGCCCGGTCTGCGTCCCCCTTAAATAAAAAAAAACCCCGGAGGGGTTTGATCGTCAGGAGGCATGTTATCGGTGCCCTCCTTGGCTCCGTCAGCGCAACAAGAAGCCCGAGCCTCGGAGCTACGGCGGGCTATCCTCCGTAGCTCGAAATTCAGAAGGTTTTAATTGTTAATTTCGAGCGAAGGAGGATGGAGCGGGCGACGGGATTTGAACCCGCGACTTCAACCTTGGCAAGGTTGCACTCTACCACTGAGTTACGCCCGCATTCGGAAAGTCGATTTTATGGGAATCCGCCGCTCGCTGTCAAGAAACAGATAGTGCAGGAACAGATCGGGCGGACCCCGGTCACTGCTTGAAGATCTCCCCCACGAACCGGAAGAAGTAGTCGATCCCCGACCAGGCCGTCAGGATGATCCCGCCGATGAGAAACCCCATTCCCACGAGGTGCGCGTCGAGCCCGAAAACCGGGTAATGAAGGATCAGCGCCGCAACGCCGATGTTCAGGAGGAGCGTCTTGGCCTTGCCGAGTTTGGAAGCGGCGATGACCAGTCCCTCCGTGGAGGCGACGCCGCGCAGGGCCGTCACCCCGATTTCCCGCGCGACGACGATCGCCACCATCCACGCGGGAACCCGTTCGGGAGGAATCAGCATTATCATGGCGGAACATACAAGCAGCTTGTCGGCCAGCGGATCGAGGAGTTTCCCGAGCGCGGTCACCATTTCGTACCGCCGGGCGAGGTACCCGTCGAAGAGATCCGTCACGGTGGCCGCAACGAACAGGGCGAACGTAACCAGCGAACGTGAATAGGAAATTTCGTAATCGTCCGGGACATAAAGGAGAACCACCACGATCGGGATCGTCAGGATCCGCAGAAGGGTAAGGATCGTAGGCGGGTTGAGACGGGACTGGCGGTTCATTCCTTTGCGGAGTACTTCTCGTAGAGGCTCAGCACCCGTTTGACGTATGTCCGGGTCTCCGGGTAGGGGGGGATGCCGCGGAACTTTTGAACCGCTGCCGGCCCCGCGTTGTAGGCGGCGACCGCATGGGTGACATTGCCGCCGAACGTACCCAGAAGTTCCTTGATGTACTTCACGCCTCCCTCGATGTTTTCCACCGGGTCGAACGGGTCGCTCACCTTGAGGCGTTTCGACGTGAACGGCATTAGCTGCATCATCCCCTTGGCCCCCTTGCGGGAGACGGCGAACCGGTTGCCGTTCGACTCCGCCCGGATGATCGCTTTTACGAGCGCCGGGGAAAGGTTATGCGCCCGGGAATAACGGTCGGCATAATCCATCATCCATCCGCTGGAAGCTTCGCTGCGGGGAGACGCGGGGGGCTCCTTGATCCCTTCCCTGAGGTAAAGCTCATATTTACCGTCGTATTGTGTATTTGTGAAATGGACGACGCCGTCCCCGTCCACGAACCGGTATATGTCCGCCCAAAGTACCGTTGGACAAACAGCCAGGGATATGATTAAAAATATGCGGAAATAAATCATAATTTCCAATTCTAAGAGAACCCCCATTCCCTGTCAACCTTGGGAGGAGGCTTTCAACGGGAGGGAAGGCGTCATGGAACGCACCTCGAATTTTTTGGTGATAGGAAGCGGAATCGCCGGCTTGAGTTTCGCCCTTCGCGCGGCGAAGTTGGGCACGGTGACGATCGTCACGAAAGTCCAGGCGTCGGAGTCGAGCACGAATTACGCCCAGGGCGGGATCGCAACGGTATGGAGCGGAGAGGATACCTTCGAGTCGCACATAGATGACACCCACCGGGCCGGGGCGGGGCTTTGCAGTTCCGAGGTGGTGGACATGGTCGTCCGCGACGCGCCCGCAAGGATAAAAGAGCTCATCAACTGGGGCGTCCGGTTCACCCGGAGGGACGGAAAGCAGGAATTCGACCTTGGACGCGAGGGCGGACACTCGCGGCGCCGCATCTTCCACGCCAAGGACCTGACCGGCCGGGAGGTCGAGCGCGCCCTGCTCGCCAAGGCACGGGCGAACCGGCGGATCCGCCTCTACGAGCATCACGTGGCGATCAACCTCATAACGCGGCAGCGGCTGGAGGCGTTCGACCGCCGCGGGGCGGACGAGGCGCTTGGCGCCTATGTCCTCGACCGGGAATCGGGGGCGATCCACACCTTCATCGCGGATGCCACGATCCTGTCCACCGGCGGCGCGGGGAAGGTCTACCTTTATACCAGCAACCCCGACATCGCCTCCGGCGACGGAATCGCGATGGCCTACCGGGCAGGCGCCACGATCGCGAACATGGAGTTCGTGCAGTTCCACCCCACCTGCCTGTTCCACCCGCACGCCAAATCGTTCCTCATCTCGGAAGCGGTGCGCGGGGAGGGGGCGGTCCTGCTGAACCGGGCCGGAAACCGTTTCATGAAGGACGTCCATTCCATGGCGGAATTGGCGCCGAGGGACATAGTAGCGCGAGCCATCGACTCGGAGCTTAAGCGTTCGGGGGAGGACTGCGTCTACCTCGATATAACCCGCAAGGGAAGCGCGTTCATAAAGCGGCGGTTTCCGAACATCTACGAGACGTGCATGTCCTTCGGCATCGACATGACGAAGGAGCCGATCCCGGTCGTTCCCGCCGCCCATTACCTCTGCGGCGGCGTGCGTACGGACCTGCACGGAGAGACGGACATCCGGCGGCTTTTCGCCATAGGCGAGTGCGCCTGCACCGGCCTGCACGGTGCCAACCGGCTCGCCTCGAATTCACTGCTGGAGGCCCTGGTGTATTCCGCCCGGGCCGTCAAGCGGTCGGCCGAAACGTACGCCGGGAAGCCCCGCGCCCGCATTGCTATCCCGAAATGGGACCCGGGAAAGGCACAGGACTCCGACGAGGCGGTCGTCGTCACGCAGAACTGGGACGAAGTACGGCGGCTCATGTGGAACTACGTCGGAATCGTCCGCTCGAACAAGCGCCTGATGCGGGCTCTCGACCGGATCGAAATGCTGAAGCGGGAGATCCAGGAGTATTACTGGAACTTCAAGGTGACCGCGGACCTGTTGGAACTGCGGAATATCTGCACGGCCGCCGAGCTGATCGTGAGGTGCGCCATGCAGCGCAAGGAGAGCCGCGGCCTGCACACCACGATCGACTACCCCTACCTCGACGACGAGCACTGCCGGAAGGACACGCTGCTGCGCAGAGAAAGATTCTGAGGAACTCCGCCACCATGACTCTCGAGCAGGGCACCCCTTGAGGCGTGCGAGGCTCGAGAGGGGGGGGCAGGCGTAGCGACTTCGGGGAACGTTACTCCCAGGCGAGGACCGCGCGGCCCTGCACACCGGAGAGGACGAGCTTCAGGCGCGGCGTTCCGGGTTTGGCGGGCTCGCCGCCCATGGCCTCCTTGGGGAACGCGACCTCGTAGGCGCGGTACCACGTCCCCGAGTAAGGGAAGAACCGGGAGATCTCCGCGGGCTTCAGATCCGATTTCCGGACGTATGCCGGCGCGAAATCCTTCTCGTCGGCCCTGACCAGGCGCAGGCTCCACAGCGTTCCCTCCTTCTCGAGGTCGTTACCTCTCTCGTCGGGAACGAAGAGCGCGACGAAGAACCGCGCGTGCCTCTCCGATTCATCCTTCCACTGCCGGGTCACCTTCTCCGTCCGCTCGGTGTCGAGGTAGTAGATGCTTGTGAATTCCTCGGTGAACGCACGGACCCAGTCGGGTGAAAGCCACGTGGCGGACAGGATGAACCGGGTGTCGAGCCCGTCGTGGACCTCTTTCGTGCGGGTGTACTTCTCCGTCGTCTGCGCGTAGGTGGGCGAACCCATCACCCTCTCGTACAGCCGTCCGACACGGGTGCCGCAGCCCGCGAAGAGGAGCGTAGCGGCCGAAATGGCGAACACGCAAACGCAGAGAGCCGCGCGGCGCGAAGCTTCAGGCATTTTCGACGTCCTCTTTGAGGAACATCGACTCGAGCCGATATCCCTTTTCGGCGATCGTTTCGGCGCCCCCCTCGTTCCTGTCCACGAGAGCGATTACCCGGGAAACCGTCAGCCCGGCCCCTTCCGCGCGCTCGATCGCGCGCAGGGTCGAGGCGCCCGTCGTCACGACATCCTCCACGATCGCGACCTTCATCCCCTCGCTGAGATTCTTCGTACCCTCCACCCACTGGGCGGTGCCGTGCTTTTTGGGTTCTTTCCGAATGATGAAGGCTGGAATCGGCCGTCCGAGAAGCGCGCTGGTCAGCGAGACCGCCGTCACGATGGGGTCCGCCCCGAGGGTGATCCCCCCGACCGCCTCGGGCCACTCCCCTTTCGCGAGCATCTCGCAGATGAGCCTGCCGCAAAGGACTGCTCCCTCGGCGGTGAGCGTGGTCTGCTTGCAGTCTATGTAGAAATCGGACTCCCTGCCCGATGACAGGATCACTTTCCTTTTCTCGTAGCTCTTCTCTTTGAGGATCGCAAGAAACCGGGCGCGGTCGCCGGCGGCGGCCGCAGTCTGAAGGGTCATTGGCGTGTTACCTCCGGTAAGGAGAAATGTGCGTCCGTATCAAACCCTGATGGAGCCGCGGAACAACGGGAGCTGCTCCTCTGATTCTTCAATTTCCAGCGGCACGGGGTAGCTGCCGGAGAAGCAGGCGTCGCAATATCCTTTCGGAGCGGTCGGGACGCAGGCCCGCAGGCTGTCTATCGTCAGGTATCCAAGGGAATCGGACGTTATATAACGGTTGATCTCATCGAGCGTGTGCGTCGCCGCGATGAGGTCGCGGCGGAGAGGAGTGTCGATCCCGTAGAAACAGGGGAACGAGGTGGGGGGCGAGCTGATACGGACGTGGACCTCCTTCGCCCCGGCCGACCTGATCATCTTGATGATCTTCCGCCCCGTGGTCCCGCGCACGATCGAATCATCCACCACCACGACGCGCTTCCCCTTCACAACGTCGCGCACGGCGTTGAGCTTGATCTTCACGCCGAAGTGCCGGATCGACTGCTGCGGCTCGATGAACGTCCGCCCGACGTAATGATTCCTTATGAACCCCATCTCGAACGGAATGCCGGATGCTTCCGAGTAACCGATTGCGGCCGGCACCCCGGAGTCGGGGACGGGAACGACGATGTCGGCTTCGACCGGGTGGAGGCGGGCAAGCTCCCGCCCCAGCCGCTTGCGTATTTCGTAGACGGAGATCCCGCCGAAAATCGAGTCCGGCCGGGCGAAATAGATGAACTCGAAGATGCAGAAGTGGGGAGGCGCGGGGAAAAAGGGACGCGAGGAATGCAGGCCGTTTTCGTCGATCACGAGCATCTCCCCCGGGTCCACTTCCCGGACGAGTTCGCCCTCGATGAGGTCCAGGGCGCACGACTCCGAACAGACGACGAACCCTCCCTTTATCTTCCCCAGCACCATCGGCCGTATGCCGTGGGGATCGCGGACCGCGATGAGCTTGTCCCTCGTCAGGAACAGCAGGGAGTAGGCACCCCTCACCTGGGTCAGCGCATCGACTATCCGCTCCTCGATCTTCGCCCGCCGGGAACGCGCGATCAGGTGGATGATGACCTCGGTGTCCATCGTGGACTGGAAGATGGAACCCCCGACCTCGAGTTCCTGCTTCAGGAGGTGTGTGTTCACCAGGTTCCCGTTGTGGGCGACGGCGATCGAGCCGCTCTCGAAATCCACGACGAACGGCTGGGCGTTTTTCAGCTCCGAGCTGCCCGTGGTCGAGTAACGGACGTGCCCGATGGACATGTGGCCCGGAAGGCGCGAAAGGACATCTTCCGAAAAGATGTCCGCGACGAGCCCCATCTCCTTGTGAAAGGTGATCACATCGCCGTCGGAACAGGCGATCCCCGCGCTTTCCTGTCCCCGGTGCTGAAGCGCGTACAGCCCCAGGTAGGTAAGGTTGGCCGCTTCAGGGTTCCCGATTACGCCGAATATGCCGCACATTTAGGTACTTATCCCCCACCCTGGGCGCCCGTGCCGGGGCCGCCCAAGTTCCATCTTATCATCCCGCGGCTGTCTTGCCGCTGAATACCCGGTCGAAAATCGCATCGACGTTTTTCAGGTAATACCCGATGTCGAACAATTCGTCAAACTCCTTGCGCAGCAGAAGCGCGCGGATTTCCCGGTCCTTCCAGAGCAGGGAAGCGAAGTCCTTTTCACCGCGCCACGCCTCCATGGCGGATTTCTGGACCAGCGCGTAGGCCCGCTCCCGTGAAAGTCCCTTGGCGGCCAGCGCCAGGAGCACCCGCTGGGAAAAGAGCAGGCCTCGCGTGCGGTCAAGGTTCTTCTTCATGCGGTCGGGATAAACGAGCAGCTTGTCCATAATGCCGTTGAAACGGTCGAGCGCGAAGTCGAGGACGATGGTCGCGTCCGGTGCTATCACACGCTCCGCGGAGGAGTGGCTGATGTCGCGTTCGTGCCATAGCGCCACGTTTTCCATGGCGGTGACAGCGTAACCGCGAAGGAGGCGCGACAGCCCCGATATGTTCTCGGAAAGGATGGGGTTGCGCTTGTGGGGCATCGCCGAGGATCCTTTCTGCCCCTCCGAGAAATATTCCTCCGCCTCCAGCACTTCCGTACGCTGGAGGTGCCGGATCTCGACGGCGAACTTGTCCAGAGAAGATCCGACTATGGCGAGCGTAGAGAAAACTTCCGCATGCCGGTCCCTCTGGACGACCTGTGTCGAAACCGGTGCGGGCTTCAACCCGAGTTTCCGGCAAACGTACTCCTCGACGAACGGGTCGATGCTGGCGAACGTCCCGACGGCGCCGGAGAGCTTTCCCACGGATATAACGTCCCTTGCGCGGCGCAGCCTGGCGGCGTTCCGCCGCATTTCGTCCGCCCACAGGGCCATCTTCAGGCCGAAGGTGATCGGTTCCGCGTGGATGCCGTGGGTGCGGCCGATCATCACGGTGTCCTTGTGCTCGAGGGCCCGCCGCCCGAGAGTATCGACCACCTTCCCGGCTTCACGGATGAGGAGGGTCAGCGCCTGCCGCATCTGCACCGCAAACGACGTGTCGAGCACGTCGGAGCTGGTCATCCCGACGTGCAGGAACCGCGAGTCGTCGCCGATGTGCTCCGCCACCGAGGTAAGGAAGGCGATGACGTCATGCTTGACCTTCTTTTCTATCTCGTCGATCCGGGCGACGTCGAACTTCGCGCGCTTGCGCACCCGCGAAAGCGCGTCGGAGGGGATCCACCCCTTCTCGGCCATCGCCTCCATCGCAAGCAGCTCGATGTCCAGCCAGATCCGGAACCGGTTCTCCGGTTCCCAGATCTTCGCCATCCCGGGCCTGGTATATCTTCCGATCACGATGTTCCTCCTTTTTTGCCCGCCGCGTACCCGGCTTACATGCCGGTGTGGCCGAACCCGCCTTCGCCCCTCCGGGTCTCGTCGAGATCGTCGACGACCCTTAAAACCGCCCGAAGGACGGGCGAAAAGACGATCTGGGCTATGCGGTCGCCCCGCCGTACGGAGAACGGCTCGCTGCCGAAATTCACGAGGATCACAAGTATCTCTCCGCGGTAGTCCGAATCGATCGTGCCGGGGGAATTGAGGCATGTCACCCCGTGCCTGGCCGCAAGGCCGCTGCGCGGCCGCACCTGCGCCTCGACGCCCGGGGGCAGCGCCACCGCTATCCCCGTAGGGATCAGCGCACGCCCAAGCGGAGGGAGCACGACCTCGCCGTCCACGTCGGCGCGCAGGTCCATCCCGGCCGCTCCCTCGGTCTGGTAGGCCGGCAGCAAGTCCTCGCGCACTTCCCTCAGGAAGCGCACGGGAATCGGCCGGTCGGCTCCCATATTCAAAAAACCAGTTCGCTGTCCGGCGGCAGGTCGCCGACTGCGGCGAGGGAAAACAGGTCCCGGCGCAGCATCGAGGCGGCGAGGCTCCTGACCCGATCCGGAGTGACGTCTTCCACCCGTCGCAACGCCTCTTCGGGGGACTCCATGCGGCCGAGAAACATCTCGTTCATCGCCAGCCGGGACATGCGGTATTCGGAGCTCTCGAGGTTCAGCTGCATGCCCCCCTTGATCAGCTCCTTGGCGAGGGATATCTCCTCGTCCCCGATCCGACCTTCCCGGATCTCCCCGATCACGTCGGATACCACGGATAGGACTTCGCCCGCCTTGTCACGGGATGTCCCCGCGCAAATCTTCAGAATCCCCGAGTCGGCATAGGCGGAAAGGGAGGAATAGATGGAATAGGCCAGGCCGCGCTTTTCACGTACCTCCTGGAAGAGCCGGCTGCTCATGCCGCCTCCAAGGACCACGTTCATGACGTGCGCTGCGTATTTGTGCTCGCTTCCGCGGGACACGCCCGGCGCTCCCAAAAGCAGGTGGAGCTGCTCCAGCGGCTTCTTCTTGAGAAACACGCCATGCCGTGGAGGAGGCGGCGCTTCGGGGGAAAGCCGCAGCCCGAGATCAAGGGAACCCAGGGCCCCGGAGAACCCGGCGACGACGTCCTCGTGCGGGAGGTTCCCCACAACCGAGACGATCGTTCCCTGGCGGCGGAACCGGTCCGAGAAGTACTTGCGGACCCGGTCCCTGTCGAAGGCGGAGACGTTTCCGGACGTGCCCTGGACGGGAAATCCGAGCGGGTGGCCTCCCCAGTACGATTCGTGAAAGAAGTCGTGAAGGTAATCCTCCGGGTTGTCCTCGACCATGAGGATTTCCTGTAGAACGACGCCCTTTTCGCGCTCCAGCTCCTCGCCGTCGAAGCTGGAATTGAGAAAGATGTCTGTGAGAAGGTCGGAGACCAGGGGGAAATCCTTTTCGAGAGCCTTGGCGAAGAAGAAGGTGTATTCCCGGTCGGTGCAGGCGTTCATCGAGCCTCCGACGGACTCGATCTCGCGGGCGATGTCGACGGCCTTCCGCCGGGCGGTTCCCTTGAAGAGGAGATGCTCTATGAAATGGGCGATGCCGTTGTCGACCGGGGACTCCGAGCGGGAGCCCACGGAAACCCAGACGCCGATGGTGACGGAGCGCAGGTAGGGAACCTGCTCGCTCAGGATGGTGACGCCGCTGTCGAGGATGGTTTTCCCGACGCTCATCGGCGAGGTAAACCCGAATCTACCTGCGGCCCCTGGGCCCGCCGCGGTCGCGATCCCTGTCCCGGCCGCGGTCTCCCCTTCCTTCCCGATCGCCTCTTCCTTCACGCTCTCCCCTGCCCTCGCCCGGCTCGCCCGGAGGGGCGACCGGGAACTTCCCCTCGACCTCGAATTCCTTGTGTGACAGACGCATCTTCCCGTCCCGGTCGACCTCGAGGACGCGTACCTTGACCTCGTCCCCTTCCTTGAAGCAGTCGGAAACGGCGCGGACGCGCTGCTTGGAGATCTGGGAAATGTGCAAAAGGCCCTCGGTGCCGGGAAAGATTTCCACGAAGGCGCCGAAGTCCATGATGCGACGCACCTTCCCGTCGTAGACCTTCCCAACCTCCGGTTCCTGGACGATTCCTTCGATGATGGCGATGGCCGCCTTGGCCGAGTCGGCGTCAACGGCAGCGATCTTGACCGTCCCGTCGTCGTCGATGTCGATCTTCACGCCGGTCTGTTCCTGGATCCCGCGGATGACCTTTCCTCCCGGGCCGATGATCTCACGGATCTTCTCGGTCTTCACGGTCATCACGTAGATCCGCGGGGCGAACGGCGAAAGCTCGGGACGCGCCGTGTCCATCGTGGAGTTCATCTTTCCGAGGATGTAGAGGCGGCCCTCACGCGCCTGGCGGAGGGCGGTCAGCATGATCTCGCGGCTGACGCCGCCGATCTTGATGTCCATCTGGATGGCGGTTACGCCTTTCGCGGTGCCCGCCACCTTGAAGTCCATGTCTCCCAGGTGGTCTTCGTCTCCCAGGATGTCCGAGAGCACCGCGACCTGCCCGTCCTCCTTGATGAGCCCCATGGCGATGCCCGACACCGCGCCGGTCGTGGGGATCCCGGCGTCCATCATCGCCAGGGAAGCGCCGCAGACCGTGGCCATCGACGAGGAGCCGTTCGACTCGAGGACCTCGGACACGATGCGGACCGTGTACGGAAATTCGATCTGGGGAGGGAGCACCTTGGTGACAGCCCGCTCGGCGAGCGCTCCGTGCCCAACCTCGCGGCGCGCCGGCGCCCGAAGCATTTTCACCTCGCCGACGCTGAACGGCGGGAAGTTGTAGTGGAGCATGAACGCCTTGGTGGTATCGCCCAGAAGGGAGTCGATCCGCTGCTCGTCCTGCGTGGTCCCCAGCGTTGCGGTGACGAGCACCTGGGTCTCGCCGCGCGTGAAGATCGCGGACCCGTGGGTTCGCGGCAGCACTCCCACACGGCAATCGATATTCCGGATGTCGGTGAGCCCCCGTCCGTCGATCCGCTTCTTTTCGGCGAGGATCTTTCCGCGGACGATCTTCTTCTCCAGGTTCTTGAAAGCTTCGGCGATGAGGGGGGCCTTTTCCGCCCGCTCCTCTTCGGGGAAGGAGTTCCGCACGGCCTCGGCGATCTCGTCTATCCGCTTGCGTCTCTCCTGTTTTACCTGGAGGTCGTACGCTTCCCGGAGGGCGTTTCGAGCGATCTCCCCGATCCGGGCAAGGTCTTCCGCGGGCAGGTCCTTCTTCTCGAATCCACGCTTCGGCTTGCCTAATTCGGCCTGCATCGCCTCCTGCATGTCGAGGATCGGCTTGAGGGACTCATGGGCGTACAGGATGGCGTCGAGCACATCTTCTTCGGGGACCTCGGACACTTCCCCTTCCACCATAAGTATGGCGTCGCGGCTTCCGGCCACGAATATGTTCATGTCGCTCTTGTCGAGGTCGGGGATGGGAGGATTGATGACGAGCTTCCCGTCGATCCGCCCCACCCGGGCGCCGGCTATCGGCCCCTGAAACGGGATGTCGGACAGGGAAAGCGCGGCGGACGCTCCGATCATCGCCAGGATGCCGGTATCGTTTTCCTTGTCCGCCGAAAGAACGGTGGCGATAACCTGCGTTTCGTTGTAGTAGCCTTTCGGGAAGAGCGGACGGATCGGACGGTCGATGAGCCTTGACGTCAGCACCTCGTGTTCCGACAGCCTGCCCTCCCTTTTGAAGAAGCCGCCGGGGATCTTCCCGACGGCGAACGTCTTCTCAACGTAGTCGACGACCAGGGGGAGGAAGTCGATCCCGGGCCTCGGAGTCTCGTTGCCGCAGGCCGTGACCAGCACCACGGAGTCTCCGTAGCTTACGACCACCGATCCGCCCGCCTGCTTTGCCACGACTCCCGTTTCGATCGATAGTAATCTTTCCGATACTTCCTTTTCGTACACGTGTCCCAATTTATCTATTTCCCTTCTGGTGCCGCCGGTGCGGCAGATATTCGGTGGGTTGTCTTGCCGTTCCCGTTTTACTTGCGCAGGCCCAGCGCTTCCACCACGGCTTTGTACCGCAGCGATTCCTTCGATTTCAGATAATCGAGGAGCCGACGCCTCTGGCCGACCAGTTTCAACAGCCCACGCCGGGAGTTGAAGTCCTTGTTGTGGGTCTTCAGGTGGTCGGTGATCTCGTTGATCCGCTCCGTGAGGAGGGCGATCTGGACCTCCGGCGAGCCGGTGTCCGATTCGTGCACCTTGAACTTGCCGATCAACTCTTTCTTTTTTTCAGTTTCCAGGCTCATCTCGCTTCGCCCTTCCCCTTT
Source organism: Deltaproteobacteria bacterium (assembly GCA_016218975.1). Taxonomy (NCBI): domain Bacteria; kingdom Pseudomonadati; phylum Myxococcota; class Myxococcia; species Deltaproteobacteria bacterium. The sequence goes on along the minus strand of JACRCO010000001.1, from coordinate 57,239 downwards.
CGCCGGATCAGAATATCATGATGATTTATGTACGTTTTTTTATACCATATCCCGTATTGGAAGTAAATTCATATGCCCCGCAGGATTCGCCACTGCCCGCCCGTCTGCCGCTCCACGAGGGCGACGGGGCCCTCATTCCCGTGGGTCAGCAGGACCGCGCCCGTTCCCGGCCCCGGGTCCCGGCCCGCAAGCCAGGGCCCGGGCGAACTGCCGTGCCGGACGGCCGCGACGGCCTCCGCCGATATCTCCCACTGCGGGAAACCCGCGAGAGCCTTCCCGATAGGCACCAGCCTGGCTGCGGCCTCTCCGCGCTTCCCTTCCTCGATGAGTTCGGCGAGCGTTACCGACTCTTCGATCCGGAACGGCCCGCACCGCAGGCGGCGCAGATAAGAAACGGTCATCGGGACGCCCAGGACGGGTCCCATGTCCCTCGGAATCGCACGCACGTAAAAACCTTTCGTGCACTTCAGGAATATCGTAAAGCCCTCCGGGGACCAGGAAAGGAGCCTGGCCTCCGAGACCGTCACCTGCCGCGGGGCAAGCGTCACTTCCTTCCCCTGGCGGGCCATCACGTAAGCCCTGGTGCCGGATACCTTGACGGCTGAGAAGGCTGGCGGAACCTGGTCCCACGTCCCGACGAGAGAGGAAACGGCGGCCTCCACCGATTCCCGCGTCGCGAATGCTCCCGGCCGGGATTCGATTTCCTTTCCGGCGGCGTCCCCGGTGTCGGTGGCCGCGCCGAACCGGAACGTGGTTTCGTATTCCTTGTCCTGCGAGGCTATATAGCCCGCGATCTTCGTGGCCCTGCCCGCGCAGACGACAAGCACCCCGGTCGCCATCGGGTCGAGCGTGCCCGCATGCCCGCATTTCTTTTGCCGCAGCGCCCTGCCCACCTTCTCCACCGCGCGGAAGGAGGTGATGCCTGCGGGCTTGTCGAGGACGATCACGCCGTCGGTCACCCGAGCACCGCCTCCAATGACCCGAAGACTTTCCCCTTCACCTCGGCGAGGGTGCCCGGGACGGTGCACCCCGCGGCGTTCTTGTGTCCGCCGCCGCCGAAGGACTGGGCGATCGCTGAAACGTCGACACGCCCCTTGGACCGGAAGCTTACCCTGAACTCCGCTTCCCCTTCCTCGCGGAACGAAACGGCCACTTCCGCCCCGATCACCGAGCGTGGATAGTTGATGAACCCCTCGAGCGCATCCTTGGTCGTGGAAAAATCGGCAAGGTCCTTCTTCATGGTCGTGATGGCGGCCACTTTGCCGCCTGCCCGTATCTCGAGGGAGTCGAGAACCCGCCCGAGCAGGCGCAACAGGTCCGCGCTCCGGCTCTCGTACACTTTCTCCGCCACATCCCACGGGTCGATCCCCCGGCGCACCATTTCGCCCGCGATGTGGAACGCCTCGGGAGAGGTGTTGGAATAGTGGAAGGAACCGGTATCGGTCAGGATGGCCACGTAGATGTTCACGGCGACGTCGTAGTCGATCTCGGCGCTCATGGAGTCGAGGATGCGGAAGATCAGCATGCCGGTCGCCGCCGCATCGGGATCGATCAGGCAATAATCTCCGTTGCATCCATTCGTCCTGTGGTGGTCGATATTCACCATGAGGGGGGGCTTGCGCAATTCGTCCTGTACGCGCCCGGTCCGCTCCGGGGAACCGCAATCCACGACGACCGCGACGTCGTAACTGGAACCGTCCTCGTTCCGCACGACGCTTTCCGCCCCGGGAAGGAAGAGAAGGTTGCCGGGCACGGGATCGGCGTTGAGCACGGTCGCGGTTTTGCCCATTTTGCGGAGCGCCATCGCAAGCGCCAACTCGGATCCGATCGCGTCGCCCTCGGGGTTCTCGTGGCACGCGATCAGGAAGCGGTCCTTCTCGCGGAAGACGCGGCATATTTCCCTGATGTCATTCCTCACCGGGGCCCTCCGTACCGATCTCCCTGAGCAGACGGTCGATCTTTGCGCCCTTTTCGAACGAGTTGTCGTAAATGAAAAAAATTTCCGGAGAGTACCTCAACTGCAGGGAACATCCCAATTCCTTCCGGATGAAGCCCTTGGACCGCCGAAGCGCGTCGCGGACGGCAAGGCGCTCCTCGTCCCCTCCAAGGACCGAATAGTGGATGCGCGCGGACTTGAGATCGGGGGTGACCGTCACGTCGGTGACCGTCACAACCCCCATACCGGGGTCCTTCACACGGTTCTGGAGGATCAAGGAGACTTCTTCCCGGATGCGTTCGGCCACCCGTGCGGGTCGGTCGCTGCGGCCCCTCATATTAGTCCTCCTCGATCTTCTGGAACTCGATCCTTCGAGCAACGAGTTCCACTTCGCCGTCCTGCCCCACGAGGCCGCAGATCCTGTCCATCATCGATTGGGCGAGTCGAGCGTCGGTTGTGACGAGCGCCACCCCGATCCGTCCGCGCTGCCACAGGTCCTGGAAACCCACCTCGGCGACGGAGACGGGAAACCCCGCGCGTATTTTGCCGGTCAGCCCCGAAAGCCGACGGCGCTTGTCCTTGAGGGAGGCTGCGTCCGGGAAGAGGAGATCCGCCACCAGCACCGCGACGAGCATGGTTTCCTACCCTTCCGAACGGAAGACGGCGTCGTACCCGGATATCCTCTACGCGAGCGTTCCCGCGACCTTCTCCATAACGAAGGCCTCGATCTGGTCGCCGACCTGGATGTCGTTGTACCCCTCGATGCCGACGCCGCACTCGTACCCTTCGAGAACCTCGCGCACATCGTCCTTGAAACGCTTGAGCGACGACAGCTTCCCTTCGTACACCACCACGCTGTCCCGCAGGAGGCGGATGTTGGAGTTCCGGGTGATTTTGCCGGACAGGACGTAGCAGCCGGCGATCGTCCCGATCTTGGAAATGTGGAAGGTGTTGCGGACTTCGGCGCGGCCCTGGGATGCCTCGCGGAAGGTCGGCGAAAGCAGTCCTTCCATGGCCTTCTTGATGTCCTCCACGACGTCGTAGATGACGGTGTAGAGACGAACGTCCACCCTCTCCCGCTCGGCGAGGTCCGCCGCCTTGGACTCCGGGCGGACGTTGAAACCGATGACAACGGCGGTGGAGGCCGAGGCGAGCATGACGTCGGATTCCGAGATCCCCCCTACGCCGGAGTGGATGACGACAACCTTCACCTTCTCGCCGGAAAGCTTACCGAGAGAGAACTGGAGCGCCTCCATCGACCCCTGGACGTCCGCCTTGATGACGATGTTCAGCTCCTTGAGGTCTCCCGCCTCTATCTGGCGGTGGAGATCTTCAAGGCTGAACCGGGGCCGGGCCACCGTTTTCTCCCGGTCTTTTTCCTGGCGGTGCATCGCGATCTGGCGCGCCGTCCGCTCGTCCTTCAGCACCGCGAACTTCTGCCCCGCGCCGGGGAGGCCGTCCAGCCCCTGGATCTCCGCCGGGGTTCCGGGCGGGACCTCCAGGAACCGCTTCCCCTTGTGGTTGGACAGCGCGCGGACTCTCCCGAAATGGGTCCCTGTCACGATGGCGTCGCCGACATGCAGGGTCCCCTCCTGGACAAGGACGGTGGCAACCGGTCCCCGCCCCTTTTCCAGGCGCGACTCGATGACCGTCCCCCGCGCCATCTTCACGGGATTGGCCTTGAGCTCGAGGATATCGGCCTGAAGGAGGACCAACTCGAGCAGGCCCTCGATGCCCGTCTTCCGTTTCGCGGAGATGTTGGCGTACAGCGTCTGGCCACCCCACTCCTCGGGCACCAGCCCGTGCTCCGAGAGCTGCTGCCGGATGCGGTCGGGCTGCGCCCCCGGCTTGTCGATCTTGTTCACGGCGACGACAATGGGAACCACGGCGGCCTTGGCGTGGTCGATCGCCTCGACGGTCTGCGGCATCACCCCGTCGTCGGCGGCGACGACCAGCACGACGATATCGGTGACCGACGCGCCCCGTGCGCGCATCGACGTGAACGCCTCGTGCCCCGGAGTGTCCAGGAGGACCAGTTTCCGAGCCCCGTGCTCCACCTCGTACGCGCCGATGTGCTGCGTGATCCCGCCGGCTTCCGTGGAGATGACGTCGCTGCTGCGGATCGCGTCCAGGAGCGTGGTCTTGCCGTGGTCCACGTGCCCCATGATGGTGACCACCGGCGGGCGTGCGACGAGGTCCTCCTCGCGGTCCGTCTCCTGGTCGATCAACCCTTCCACCTCGGGAGCGACGTTCTCCACTTCATATCCGTACTCCTGTGCGAGGAGCTTGGCCGTGTCGGCGTCGAGAAGCTGGTTGAGCGTCGTCGGCATTCCCATTTCGATCAGCTTCTTGATGACGTCGGAGGCCTTGATCCCCATTCGGTGGGCGAGATCCCCGACGGTGATGACTTCCTCGATCTTGAACACCCGCTTGCTTGCCTTCGGCGGGAGGGTGGAGGGGGCTTTTTTCTCCCTGACGGGTTTTCCCCTCCTTTTCTGCGCCCGCGTCGGCTGGAATTGGCGGACAACCACGGGTTCCGCTTCGGCGGCCGGCTTTTCCGCAGCCTTGGGGGGCTCGGGCTCCTCGACGATCTCCTGTATGATCGTCCTCTTGAGGACCCCCTTCTGCACCTTCTTCTCGTGGGGCTTGGCCTTCTTCCACTTCTTTTCCTTTTCCTTCCGTTCCTCGGCGGCTTTCTCCGCGGGAGTCTTCTCCACGACCCTGACCGCCGCATCCGCCGCAGGAGCGGCTTCCGCTTCGGGAACGGGCGCTTCCGCAACGGGAGCGGCGACTTCAGTCGCCGGTGTGCCGGCGGCTTCAGCTGCCTCTCCGGGTGCCGGTTCAACGGTCGCAGCCGGATGGGCGGGTGCTGCGGTCGACGCAGGATGAGCCGGCGCGGGAAGACCGGCTGCGGGCGCCGCAGGTTCTTCGGGAACGGGCGCCTTTTCGACGACGGGTGCGCCGCGGCGCAGGACCACCTTGCTGGAGCGCCTCTCCAGCGTCCCGTCGGCCCGCGTCACTACGAGCGTTTGCTTCGGAGGAGGGGGGGGTGCGGATTTCCGGAAGTGATTCTTCACCCGGTCGATGACGTCGCCCTCGATGTTGCTGGATGCCGATTTCCCCTTGTGCCCGATCCGTTCGAGGAACAGGAGAATTTCCCGACTCGTCTCCATACCGAGGTCCCTTGCCAGATCGCGGACCCTGACTTTCTCCATCAACCCTCCCTGCCCTTTTGCTTCTCCCGCCACCAGGCGGTGATTTTCTCTCCCAATGCCGTCCCGGAAGCTCCCATCTTCCACCGCGCTGCCCCTTTGGGAGTTCCGATCCGCCGTGCGAAACCTTCGATGCACTCCGCTTTCCGGCAGAGGTATATTCCCCGTCCCGGCCTCACTCCTTCCGGGTCGGGGTCCCAGGCCGCCCCCGGCCGTCCAGCGATCCTCAACAGGTTCCGCTTCTCACCCGCGCACCCGCATTGGACGCACGTCCGTTGCGGGGTACCGACCGCCTCAGGAGGCATCGCCCCCCGTCTTTTCCGCCTCGGCCTCCCCGGCGGTAGACGCCGCCGCTTCGGGCGGATCCGGTGACGGTCCGGCCTCCGCAGGCGCCGTTTCCGCAGGCGCCGTTTCCGCTTGCGGGGTTTCGCCGGCACCCTCTCCCGAATCCGGCGCGGTACCAGCCTCTGTCTGCGGGGCTGCCGGCGCGTCCCCTTCCGGGGCCTTCTTCGGCGCGAAGAGCCCCTCGGCCCGCTTCAGCGCGTCCTCGACCTGGCCTTCCGCCCGGACCTCGATGTGCCACCCCACCAGCTTCGAGGCCAGTTTTACGTTCTGCCCCTTCTTTCCGATCGCCAGCAGGAGCTGCTCCTCCGGAACGATCACTTCCATGCTCTTTTCCGACTCGTTGACAAGGACACGGATGATTTCCGCCGGCTGAAGCGCGTTGCAGACGAACTTCGCGGGGTCTTCGTCCCACGCGATGATGTCGATCCGCTCGCCGCGCAGCTCCTGGACCACGCTCTGCACGCGGGATCCCTTCATACCCACGCATGCCCCCACCGGGTCCACGTCGCGGTCCTTGGAACGGACGGCGATCTTCGTGCGGAATCCGGGCTCTCGCGCTACGCTCAGGATGGAAACGACCCCTTCGTACACCTCGGGGACCTCCTGTTCGAACAGCTTGAGGATCACCCGCGGGTCGGAGCGCGAAAGTAGTATCTCCGGTCCCCTTGGAGTTTTGGAAACGTCTTTTATGTACGCCCGGATCCGGTCGCCCTGGCGGTACCGCTCCCGCGGTATCTGCTCCGAAAGCGGCATGACAGCCTCGGTCTTGCCGAGGTCGATGACCAGGCAGTCCCTCTCGTAGCGCTGCACGATCCCGTTTATGATCTCGCTTTTGCGGCCGATGAACTCGTTATAGATGACCTCCCGCTCGGCGTCCTTCACCTTCTGCATGATGATCTGGCGGGCGGTCTGCGCAGCTATTCGGCCGAGGTCGCGCGTGCTCATCCGGAAGCCGATGTTGTCGTCGTAGGCGGCTTCCGGGTCGTATTCGCGGGCGTCTGTGAGGGAAATTTCCGCTTCCGGGTCCTTTACGCTCTCCACGACGGTCCGGAACTCGAGGATCTCGAATTCCCCTGTCTCCGGGTCGTAGGTGGCTTCCAGCTTCTTGTTCAAGCCGTACTTCTTCCGGGCGGCGATCTCGAGCGCTTCCTTTATCGCGTCGACGATGACGGTCTTGTCTATCCCCTTTTCCTTGCCCAGCTGCGTAATGATCTGCCCGATATCCAGGATCATCTCTTTTTCTTTCCCTTCCCGAAAAGTTCCTCCTGGGAAATGTCCAGGTTCGCCTTGCGCACGGCGGTGTAAGGAAACAGGAAGGTCTTTCCTTCCCGCTCGAGTTCGAATCCGTCCTCGTTCGCCCTCACGAGCGTCCCCGTGTAGTTCCTGCTGCCTTCGATCGGCTCCGTCAGCGCCACGCGCAGGCGCTTTCCTTCCGCCGCGGCGAAATGTGCCGGCTTGACCAGCTTCCTGTCGAGACCCGGCGATGAAACCTCGAGGACGTATGGACCCGGCATCGGGTCGTTCACGTCGAGCACCGCGCTCATCTTGCGGCTGAACGATTCGCAGTCGCCCATCCGGATCCCTCCCTCGCGGTCGAGAAAGACGCGGATCACCGTCCGCGGGCCTTCCCTCATGACGTTGAGGTCGAAGACTTCCACCAATTCTTCCCCGGCCACCTCGGCGACCAGGGCCTCTATCTTTTCGATGTCCGTTTTCACGAAGGACTCACATCGGCCTCTCCCGGCCCTCCATGGCCTCCGAGGCACGCAGCCCTCCATGGCTGCAGGCCGCTCCCGGCCCTCCATGGCCTCCGCGGCACGCAGCCCTCCATGGCTGCGAAAAAAAAAGTGGGCTAAGCCCACTTTCAATAATACATCACACCATTCTGGCCAAGCTGCGGGCGCCCATACATTCCGCCCTGCAAACCGTCAGCTTCAGCCCGAAACCTGATTATACAAGGATTAGGAAAGCGCCGACAAGTCATTTCTTAAGATCCGCTCCCCTACCTGGCCAGCGTCCCCCGGTACTCACCGATACCGGCCAGCCGCTCCTCGCGCAGGAACGTCTCGATCCCTTCCAGGATCTCCATGCACGCTTTCGGGTTCCGGAAGTTCGCCGTCCCGACCTGGACCGCCGAAGCACCCACCAGGAGGAATTCCAACGCATCCGCGGCGGTTTGTATCCCCCCGATCCCTATAACGGGGATCTTCACTCTCTTGCACGTCTCCCACACCATCCGCAGCGCCACGGGCTTTATCGCCGGCCCCGACAGCCCGCCTGTCACGTTCGCCAGTTTGGTCTTGCGGGTCCTGTGGTCCACCGCCATCCCGATGATCGTATTTATGAGAGAGACGGCGTCCGCCCCGGAAGCCTCGGCCGCTGCCGCGATGGAGGCGATATCCGCCACGTTGGGGCTGAGCTTCACCCAGAGCGGCTTCCCCGTGGCCTCCCGAACCCGCCCGGTGAGGCGCGATATGCCCTCCGGTGTGGAACCGAACGCCATCCCTCCCTCCTTCACGTTGGGACAGGAAGCGTTGACTTCGATTGCGGCAAGCGAGGATACCTCCGAAAGACGCCGGGAAACTTCTTCGTATTCCTCGGGCGTCTTCCCGTAGATGTTCGCGACGAACGTGGCCCCGGCGTCTTCGAGCCGCGGAACGACGTCCTTCACGAACCTCTCGACGCCTATGTTCTGGAGCCCGATGGCGTTCAGCATGCCGGAGGACGTTTCGACGATGCGGCCGGGCGGGTTCCCGGCGGTCGGCGCGAGGGACAAGCCCTTCACCACGATAGCCCCGAGCCGCGAGATGTCGTAAAAAGGGGAGTATTCGAGGCCGTATCCGAAGGTGCCCGACGCGCTCATCACGGGATTTTTCACCCTGAGCGACCCAATGGATACGGACAGGTCCGGTTTCACCATACGACCTCCCGGTAGTCGAACACCGGCCCATCCTTGCAGACCCGGCGGTAGGCGACGCCTTCCCCCTCGCGCAGCGCGACGACGCAGCCCCAGCAGACGCCGAACCCGCATGCCATGTGGTTTTCCAGCGCCGCCTGCATTTCCGTGCCGCGTTCGGCCGCCGCGCGCGCAAGCTCCTTGAGCATGTCGCGCGGGCCGCACGCAAGGATCGTCAGCCGTGAAGCCGCGTCGCCGGAGAGGGACGCCATCCGCTCACGGACGGCGTCGGTGACTCTTCCATGAAACCCGGCGGTGCCGTCTTCCGTGCACAGGTGGATATGTCCGGGCGAAGACCCGGCGGGCGTGAGCTCCCTCGGCGGGAGCTGCCGGCGCGTGCGGCCGCCCAGGAACATCTCGAATTCCGCCTTGTTGCGCGCGAGCGCGACCGCAGCCGGGAAGACCGAAGAAAAGCCGACGCCTCCGCCTACGAGCCAGTAAGTGCGGCCACCCTTCTTCAGGTCGAACCCCCTGCCCAACGGGATCGTGAGCGAGAGGCTTTCCCCTGGATGCATGCCTGAAAGCAGCGCGGTCCCCCTGCCGACGACCTTGTAAACAAAGTCGACGGAGAATTTCCCTTTCGGCGCGATGCCGGACCGGAAGATCGCAAGCGGCCTCGGAAGAAGCGGATCGTTCCCGGGCCAGCCGGAAACCATGGCGAACTGGCCGGGGGTGAATTCCACCGGTCCCGGGATGGAAACTTCCAGGCGGTAGAAGAGCTCCCCGTGGGCCTCGTTCCGCAAGATGCTGCCTGCAACGAACTGCATCCCGCCATAAGTGCTATGCATCCGATTCCCCCAACGCTCTCGATAACAGAATGGCGTCCTCCCCCGTGTCCGTGTAGTACCCTCTCCTGATCCCCCGGAAGGAGAATCCGTCCCGCGCGTACAAACGGAGGGCGGCGCGGTTTCCCGCCCTGACCTCCAGGTGTATCAGCACGGCGCCCGCCTTTGCGCCCCTGCGGATGTTTTCCCGCAGGAGAGATCTTCCCACCCCCCGCCCGCGCGCATCGGGACGGACCGCGATGTTCAACAGGTGGGATTCTTCCGCGACGGTCCAGCAGACCGAATAACCGAGAACTTCCCCGCACTCCGCGGAAACGGCGACGAGCGCATCCGAAAACGAGCGGCCGATCTCCTCGATAAACAACTGCCGGGACCAGGGCGTGGGGAAAGAAACCTCCTCGATGGCCATCACGGCGTCGAGGTCCGACTGCCCCATCTCCCGGATACTGACCAATACGCGATAAACCTCTTTCGGCCCGCGTGCTACCAGCGGATCAGCGTCGACGCCCAGGTGAACCCCGACCCGAAGGCCGCAAGGCAGACCAGGTCCCCTTTCCGGATCTTTCCCTGTCCGACGCACTCGTCGAGGGCGATCGGTATCGATGCCGCAGTGGTGTTTCCGTACTTCTCGATGTTGGAAAACACCTTTTCCACCGGGACTCCGAGCGCACCCGCAACCGCCTGGGTGATCCGCAGATTTGCCTGGTGTGGGATCACGATGGACAAGTCCCCGATTGACCTGCCGTTCGCCGCGAGCGCTTCCCGGATCACTTCCGGAAATCTTCTCACCGCGTGCGTGAAAACGTACCGCCCGTTCATCTTCGGATAATGCCGGCCGGCGTCCAGCATCTCGTGGGAGATGCGGGGGTTCTCTACGGACGCAGGGGCTTCAAGCATCAGTTCCCTGGCGTATTTGCCTTCGGAATGCAAATGGGATGAAAGGATCCCATCCCCGTGTTCGGCCGGCCCGACGACCGCCGCACCGGCGCCGTCGCCGAAGATGACCGTCACGTCCCTGCCTGCGGTGCTGAAGTCCAGCCCCGTGCTGTGGACCTCGGAGCCTATGACCAGGACATGGTCGTGAAACCCGCCCTTGACGTAGGCCTCCGCCACAGAAAGTCCATAGAGGAACCCGGTGCATTGCGTGCGCACGTCCAGTGCGCCGACCGTGGGAATTCCCAGTTGCTCCTGGACGAACACCCCCGACCCGGGGAAGAAATAGTCGGGCGTCAAGGTCGCGAATACGATGAATTCGATATCGGCAGGCGAGAGTCCCGCCGCGTCGATGGCCGCCCTGGCGGCGGCGGTACCCAGCGCCGCCGATCCGGTCCCCTCGTCGACATACCGCCGTTCGCGGATCCCGGTTCGCTGGACGATCCACTCGTCCGTGGTGTCCATGAGCTTCGTCAGGTCCGCGTTCGTTACCACGCGGGGAGGCAGCGCCCGCCCGGTGCCGAGAATCCTCGCTCCTCTCATGTCCCCCCCTTTATTCAGATGACGAGGACTGCGGCGGCGATGACAGTGGTATATTCGTCCTTCACGATCGCCGACTGCGTGATGTTGAAGGACTTGTATATTTTACCGCTGATCTTCCAGACCTCCTTCTTCTCGTCCCAGCTTTTCTCCTCGTCGAACTCGATGCCCAGCGTGGAGGCGAGCATGGCCGCCGCGAGGTCTTCCGAGTAGTCGCCGGCCACCTTCTCGGTCTGACCGTAGGCATGGTGCTCGCTAAGGTAGCCGTACACGGAGCGGTCCGAGGGAAGCGCACAGCCGACCGAGGCGGCGATAAGCCTTCTGGGTTCGTCGCTCTGGCACCGGCTCATGACTACGAATACGATCTCGCCCGGGGAGAGGAGCTTCAGCCCTTCCTCTTTCCGGACGATCTTGCACTTCGGCGGGAATATGCTGGACACCTGCACGAGATTGAACTTCTCGATGCCGGCGTCCCGCAGGGCGAGCTCGAACGATGTCAGCTGTTCCCTGTGCCGGCCGACGCCCTTGGTGAAAAAGACCTTGGAGGGTACGAACATCTACGGTTCTCCTTTTCGGGGTCGGTTCTTTCAGCGCTCTTCGCGCTTCGCGCACAGCCAGCCCATCATGCGGTAGCACAGCTTGGCCGCCAGGAAATCCGGCGCCACCATGCCGGGTATCGGCGCCAGCTCCATGATGTCGAATCCCACGATGTTGCAGTCGGACAGGACGACGTCCCTGAGGATGTCGATAGCCTCGTACCAGTTCAGTCCGCCGGGCTCCGGCGTCCCCACGGCCGGCATGATGCCGGTGTCGAAAACGTCCAGGTCGACCGTGACGTACACGTTCCCGGAGAGATCGCCGACGATCCCCTTCGTTACGTCGCCCAGGTTGGACTTCACCTCGGAAGCGAAGAAGGTCTTCACGTTTTCCGATTTCTTCAGGAACCGGTCTTCCTCCTCGGACATGCTGCGGATCCCCACCTGGACGAGCTTCGCGCCGGCGTCGAGTATGCGCCTCCCGACGCATGCGTGGTTCCACTGGGTCCCCAGGTAGCGGTCCCGCAGGTCCGCGTGGGCGTCGAACTGGAGGACCGTCAGCTCCCCGTATTTCTTCCGCAGCGCCGCCACCGCCGCTCCCGTCCCCGTGTGTTCCCCGCCGAGAAGAACGGGAAACTTCCCTGCCTTGACGACCGACCTGACCTTTCGCTCCACGTCCTTGAGCATGGGGAGCGGCCCGGTGGTCACGAGCGGAACTTCCGGGACAGTGAATATCCCGGCCCTGTACGGCTCGATCTTGTTCTCCTCGTCGAAGAGCTCCATGTGGCAGGCGGCGTCCAGGATCGCCCTGGGACCGTTCCGGGCGCCCGAGACGTATGTGGTCGTGGTGTCGATCGGAAACGGTATGACGGCGAAAGCCGAATTCTTCCAGGAGGAGTACTTGTCGGGGATCCCCCCGAAACTTACAGAGTATGGCTTCACGACTGAACCTCCTTCCGCTGCTGCGCTTCCTGCTCGTGCCGCGCAGATTTTACCCTGACGGCGATGCCGTAGACAATAAAATAGGCGGCGACGGACGCCGCAAGGCCGACGATGGCGGTTCCAAGCATCAGCGGCGCGATGCAGGGTCCGGCCACCTTGAGGACGGCGTCCAGCGTCCAGCGGTCGAAGGCCAGCGGGACTTTCCTCCCGAGCAACCATTCCCCAAGCCGGAAGCTGCCGTAGAAAACGAAAGGCATCGTGTACGGGTTGTTCACCCACACGCCCGCGGCCGCGGCGATCTTGCTGAGCCGGAAGAGGAAGGCCACCATCAGCGCCAGGACGGTGTGGAGGGATACCAGCGGGGTGAAGCTGAAGAACACCCCGACCGCGAAACCTGCCGCCAGCGCCTTCGCATCCGTCTCGCCGGCAAGGGCTTCGTGCAGCTTCTCCCGGATTTTCCTCCAGGCAGGCAACTAAGCTATCTCCGGCCCGTCCTATTTCGGGGAATCTTCCCCGGCGTCGCGCCGATGGGGGCGGACATCGCGGAGGAGGAGGCGGACCGACCTGTTTCCCCGGAAGTAGACTCTCTGCGGCGAGAACAGTATGTCAAGGCAGTCTCCCTGCTCGACGGAAAGCCCGGCCATGCGAAACGCCACAACCTCGAATCTTCGGCCGTCTCCCGACACCTCGAACTTGAGATGCTGCCCTCCCGCGCCGAACAGGTTCCGGCGCAGGACGCGGACCCCCCGTGAGAGAAGCACCGGCTCTTCGTTTCCAACCCCGAACGGACGGATCCGGTCGAGCTCTTCCATGAATGAAGTGGAGATGTCCCGCAGCCGCACCTCCGCATCAACCGTGATGCGCGGCGAGTAACGCGCATCACGGTGGGCGATCCGGCTCAAGCCCTCGCGGAACAAGGGCAGGTTCGCGACGGGAAGGGCCAGCCCCGCCGCCTGGCTGTGCCCGCCGAAACGGGTAAGCAGGTGCGAAAGCTCCGCAAGCGCCTCCACCAGGTGGAACCCTTCGATGCTCCGGCAGGATCCCCTGGCATCCTCTCCCTCGACACGCAACAGCACGGTTGGAAGGAAGTGCCGCTCCGCAAGCTTGGAAGCAACGATTCCGAGCACGCCGAGATGCCACTCGGGATCCGCAAGGACGATGGCGCCCGGCGTCGAAGCCCCCTGCCCCGAGCGGAGCGCTTCTTCAGCAGACCGCAATATCCGCTCCTCTTCGCGCTGCCGCCGGGAATTGTCGGCGTTCAGCTCCGCGGCAAGGCGGTGCGCCAGGTCCGGCTCGGAAGTGGCGAGAAGGTCCGAGCTTCGCCGCGATTCCCCCACCCTTCCCGCCGCGTTCAGGCGCGGCCCGATCCTGAACCCCAGGTCGGACTCGTTCACCGTCCACGGCTCGATGCCGGCCACCTTGAGAAGGGCGGACACGCCAAGCCGCGGCCGCGTTCGTATCTCCTCGAGACCGGCCTTCACGAGGATGCGGTTGTCCCCTCGCATCGGCACCATGTCGGCTACCGTTCCCACCGCGACAAGATCCAGGTAAGGCCGTGTGCGCGAATCCCCCTCGCCGCCGGACGGGACGCAGCAGGAAAGAATCCGCTGGATGCCGCGGACCAGCGTGAACACCACCCCCACCCCGGCGAGCTCTTTTTCGGGAAAGCGGCAGTCGCGGCGTTTCGGGTTGAGAACGGCGAATGCTGCGGGGAGTTCGGAGCCGGGCAGATGATGGTCGGTGACGATCACGTCTATCCCCATGTCCTCGGCTGCCCGGATCGCCTCGACATCGGAGATGCCGCAATCCACAGTCACTACGATCCGCGTCCCTCCCGCCGCCGCCGCAGCGAGTTGTTCCGGACGCAGTCCGTACCCTTCCTGGACCCTGTGGTTCTGGTGGATCCGGACGGGAAGGGAAGGAAAGGCCTCCTTCAGGAAAAGGTACAGGCAGGTGGCGCCGGTGGCGCCGTCGGCGTCGTAATCGGCGTAGATAAGGACAGGCTCGTTTCGTGTCCCGGCGTCGACAAGGCGCGAAGCCGCTTTCTTCAGGTCTTCCATCAAGAATGGGTCGGAAAGGTCTTGAATCGTGCCGGAAAGAAAGCGTTCTGCTTCTCCGTCGGACGAGATTCCCCGGTTGGCCATGATGGCGGCCAGAGTCGGAGACAACCCCGTCCGGCCGGAGAGTTCCCTTACGAGCGATGGGGCAGGGGCCCTGAGCGCCCACTCACGGGGGCGTTGTTCCTCCACCCCTTACCTTTTGACCTCGACCATCTTCTCGCCGCGCCAGATCGCCACGATGGGGCTGGCGACGAAGATGGAGGAATAGGTCCCCACGACCACGCCGATCGTCAGGGCAAGCGCGAATTCGCGAAGGACGATGCCGCCGAGGAAAAGAAGGGCGACGCAGGTGAGGAACACCGTCAGGGAGGTGACCACGGTGCGGCTCAGCACTTCGTTCACGCTCAGGTTGATGGTTTCCGAAAAGGTAGGTTTCTTTCGCAGGCGTATGTTCTCGCGGATCCGGTCGAAGACGACGACGGTGTCGGTAAGCGAATACCCGCCGATCGTCAGCAACGCGGTGATGAAAAGAAGGTCCATCTCCTTCCCGAGCAGGAAAAAGATCCCCGTAAGCGCCGCCACGTCGTGGAACGTGGCGACGGCCGCCGCCACGCCGAACTTGAATTCGAACCGCCACGCGAGGTAAACGATAATGGCGATGGCGGACACGGCCAGCGCGAGTATCGCGTCCGAGCGAAGTTTCTTTCCGATGGCCGGCCCGATCTCGGCGATGCTTTCCACGGTGACCGGGTTGTCCGGGAGCTTCTCCTTCAGGAGGGCGATGACCTGCTCGGAGACCATCTTCTCCTCCTTGCCTTTCGCTCCCACCTTTATGATCAGTATGTTCTCTCCCGGCACTCCCTGGAGGTTCGCTTCGCCGTGCCCCATCCCCGTCAGCAGGGCCCGCACCTTGTCCATCTCGATCGGCTTCTGGAACCTCATCTGGATGGAAGTTCCGCCCGCAAGGTCGATCCCCAGGTTCGCATGCCCCCTGTAGATCTGCACGGTTCCTATCAGCCCCAGCAGCACCAGCGCGCCCGAAAATATGAAGGCGTATTTCTTGATCCCCATGAAATCGATGTTGGTGTTCTTGATCAGTTCCCTCATGGCCGATTGCGTTCCTTTTCCTTCCTGTCAGATGCTCAGCGCCTGCATCGGCCGCTTCGCGTTCAGGTAGTCGAAAACCACCTTGGTGCAGACGAGCGCCGTGAAGAGGTTGATCGCCACGCCCATGGAGAGCGTCACGGCGAAACCCTTGATCGGGCCGGTCCCGAACTGGAACAGGATCATCGCGGTGATCAGCGTGGTCACGTGGGAATCGACCACCGTCCAGAACGCCTTGTCGTACCCCGCGTCGATCGAGGCGCGCACCGGCTTCTTCGTCCGTAATTCCTCGCGGATGCGCTCGAAGATCAGCACGTTGGAATCCACGGCCATCCCGATCGCCAGGATGACGCCGGCGATCCCCGGAAGGGTGAGGGTCGCCTCGAGCAGCGCCATCCCCGCCAGCAGGAAAAGGATGTTGAAGACAAGCGCGAAATCGGCCACCAGCCCCGCGAACCGGTAGTAGAAGACCATGAACAGGACGACGAGGAGCGCTCCGATGACGCCCGCACGGATCCCCTTCTGGATGGAGTCCTGGCCCAGCGACGGTCCGACGGTGACGTTCTGGATCACCTTGACCGGGGCCCTCAGGCTGCCGGAGCGCAGGACGGTTGCAAGGTCGGAAGCCTCCTCGGCGGTGAAGTTCCCCGTGATCTGCGCCTCTCCGCCCGAGATCCGTTCATTGATGACCGGGGCGGACTTGATGGTCCCGTCCAGGATGATCGCCAGGCGGCGTTTCACGTTCTCCGCGGTGATCCGGTCGAAGTCCTTCGTTCCCTGGGCGTCGAACGACACGGATACGGCCGCGCCCCCCTGCCGGGATTCGAACTGCACCTTCGCCGCCTTGATCTTGTCTCCCGTGAGAAGCGCGCGCTTCTTGACGACCATGGGAGACTTGGAAATCTTGCCGGTCTGGCGGTCGGTGGTAATTTGATATAGAAGCTGATCGTCTTCGGGAAGGTTCCCTTTCATCGCCTCGTCGACGCTGGCGCCGTCATCCACCAGTTTGAACTCCAGCAGGGCCACCTGGCTTACGAGGGCGATCGCCCGCTGCTGCTCCTTGAAGCCGGGAAGCTGGATGACGATGCGGTCCTCGCCCTCGGGAATCACCTGGGCCTCGCGAACTCCCTCCGGATCGATACGGTTCCGGATGGTATCGACACCCTGCGTAACGGCGTTCGCGCGAATGCTCTGCACCTCGGCCGGCTTCATACGCCCGGTGACGGAAGCGCCGTCGGGCCGCACTTCGCCGAGCGAGAAATCGAGCGACCCCATCTCTTCCTTCAACAAGGCGATCGCTCTCCCTGCGAAATCCCCGGGAGGTAGCTTGAGCGCGAAGCCGTCCGCCCCATCCTTCTGCGACCCCAGCACGGGGATCCCTTTTTCCCTGCAGATCGCGCGCGCCTCGTCCGCGTACCGCAGCGTGGCGTTCTCGATCGCCTTGTCGATCTCCACCGCAAGGCGGAGGAAGACCCCTCCCTGGAGGTCGAGCCCCAGGTGGATCTTCGGAGTTTTCTTGCGCCAGGTCTCGGGAAGGTTGTCAGTCAGACTCGGCAGCACAACCGCGATCGATAACGCCGTAAGCACGGCGATAAGTGTCGTTCTCCACCGGATGCTCTTCCACATGTCCGAACCGTCGCTCCTTTCCGCTCACGCGGATATCGCCGTTCCGATCTCCTGCTATCGCCTTAACTCGTCTTGGCCTCCGGGGCCGCCGCTTCCTGGCTCTTCCCCGTCACCGCGGCGCGGGTCACCTTTACTCTAACCTTGTCTGCGATTTCGAGGGTGACCGTTGTGTCCGTGAGCCCCTTGACCTCGCCGTGCAGTCCGCCGCTCGTCACCACACGGTCCCCCGCCTTGAGATTCTGGAGGAACTCACGCTGTTTCTTCGCCTGCTTCTGCTGGGGACGGAACACGAGAAGATAGAATATTCCGAAGAACAGCAAGGGGAGGACGAGGACTTCCATGCCCCCTCCGGCGCCCCCGGCCCCCTTGGAACCCATCGCGTATGCAATTCCCGAAAACAATGCCATCGTTACCTCCGAGGGTGTCTATTCAACCCCTGAACCGAGTGATTCTTTCATAAATTCCCCGAAATTTCCAACCCTAATTGCCTCTCGTATCTTGTCCATCCACATGGAGTAGAAGTGCAGGTTGTGGACCGTGAGAAGCATGGAAGAGAGCATTTCCTTCTGCAGATAAAGGTGCCGCAGATAGGCGCGGGAAAAGGTGCGGCAGGTCGGGCAGCGGCAATTTTCATCCGCCGGGAGGGGGTCTTCGGCGTAACGCGCCTGCTTTATGGAGACAGGCCCTGCCGATGTGAACAGCATCCCGTTCCGGGCGTTGCGGGTCGGCAGCACGCAGTCGAACATGTCGATCCCGCGGGAGACCGCGAACAGGATATCGCCGGGCGTCCCGACGCCCATGAGGTACCGCGGCTTTTCCGCCGGCAGGAGCGGCGCGGTGAAATCCACCATCTCCCGCTGGAGCTCCTTCCCTTCGCCGACGCTCACCCCGCCGATGGCGTACCCGGGAAATTCCAGGGCGCACACTTCCTGCGCGCTCCGTTTCCGAAGGTCGCCGAACATCCCCCCCTGCACGATGCCGAACACCCCCCCATCTTCCCGGCGGCTCGCGGCAAGGCTGCGCTCCGCCCATACGGTTGTGCGGCGAACGGCGTCCTCCACCTCACGGCGGCCGCAGGGATATTCCACGCACTCGTCAAGGACCATTCGGATATCCGAGCCGAGCGCTTCCTGCACCTCGACGGCCTTCTCCGGCGACAGCGCATGCAGGGATCCGTCGATATGGGACCGGAAGGTAACCGCCTCGTCCTCGACCTTGCGGAGCGAGCTCAGCGAAAACACCTGGTAGCCTCCGCTGTCCGTAAGCAGCGTCCTGTCCCAACCCATGAAGCGGTGGACTCCGCCGAGTTTCCGGATCCGTTCGTGCCCCGGGCGGAGGTACAGGTGATACGTGTTGGAAAGGATGCACGCGTAACCCATCTCCCTGAGCTGGTCCGGCCACACTCCCTTTACAGTCGCAGCCGTGCCCACCGGCATGAATGCCGGGGTCTGAAAACTCCCGTGTTCGGTCGCCACTGTTCCGGCCCGTGCTGCTGTCCCGTGATCGCGCGCTACGATGTCGAAAGCTATCGGCATGCGTGCCTCGGTAAACCAGGGACGGTCTTATTGTTCCCTGCTTGGGACGGCGAAGCCGCCGCAGGAGGGGGGCGCAGTGAGGTAAAGCGCAGACGGGTGAATTGGGAACGACCACCCGGCGAGCCACGAACGGAGTCCCCCTCCGAGGCGGCGCAGCCGATTTCGCAGTTATCGCTCATGACCGTCCCTAACAGAGGAACATCGCGTCGCCGTAGCTGAAAAACCGGTACCGATCCGCCACCGCCCTCCGGTAGGCCTCCCGGATCAGGTCCACGCCTCCGAACGCCATGACGAGCGCCAGCAGGCTGGAACGCGGAAGATGGAAGTTCGTAAGCATTGCGTCAACTGCGCGAAACCGGTACCCGGGCGCTATGAACAAACGGGTCGTCCCCTCCGCCGGCGCCAACTGCCCGTCCGGGCCGGCGCATGTCTCGAGGACACGCACGGATGTAGTTCCCACCGCGACGATCCTGGCGCCCCTCTCCCGCGCCGCGGAAACCGCCTCGGCCGTTTCCTTCGGCAGCCGGTAGCCTTCAGGATGGATCTCGTGTTCCTCCACTTCTTCCGTGCGGATCGCCTGGAACGTCCCGTATCCTATCGACAGCGTGACGGCGGCGGTGGAAACCCCGGCGCTTTCGCATCGGGACAACATCTCCCCGTCGAAATGCAACCCCGCCGTGGGCGCCGCTACGGAGCCCCGGTGCGCCGCGTACACGGTCTGATAACGTTCCGCATCCTGAACGGAACGAGGATCCCCCGCCTTCCTCCGGATATATGGAGGCAGCGGGATCTCTCCCGCGCGGTCCACGGCTTCCGTAACCGGCCCATCGGCGTAAAGCTTCACTTCCCACCGGCCCGCACCCGATTTTCGCAGCAGCGTCGCCGAAAGCTCCTCGCTAACGCGGAATTCCATCCCTTCGCGAAGGCGTTTGGACGGCCGCGCCAGCGCATCCCATGTCTCCTCTTTCGCGTTTCGCGCCGCGAGACGGGAAAGAAGGAATATCTCTACCGCCGCCCCCGTCTCCTTGCGCGCCCGAAGCCTTCCCCGTATCACTTTCGTATCGTTCAGGACCAGCAGATCTCCGTTCCGGAGGCAACCCGGGAAATCCGGAAACCGAAGATGCGCGATCTCTCCCGTACGGCGATTCACCGCCATCAGGCGAGCGTCGCGGCGGCGCGGGGGCGGGACCTGGGCGATCAACTCCGAAGGCAGGGAGTAATCGAGGACTTCCGTTTTCAGGGAACTCCTCCGGCAAGATGAGTACCGGGGTAATAGCGCGCAAGGATTTCCCGGTATGTCTTCCCCCGCTTCGCCATGCCGTCAGCGCCCCACTGGCACATCCCCACGCCGTGCCCGTAACCTTCGCCCGATACCACCCAGCCGCTTCCGACCGGCACGATCTCCATTTTGAGGCTTTTCACCCGCGAATATCCCGCCGTCCTGCGGAACACGGCCGCCGAAATTTCCCGGGAGACTCCGCCGGACGAGATACGGATCCGGCTCGCCCTTCCGGTGGAGGACCGATCGGAGATCCCGAGCTTCAGTTCGCTCCAGGCGCGCACGCCGAGGGCCTGTGCGATCCTTTTCCCCTCCTTCTCCGTCATCCGGTAGTCCCATTTCCGCGCGGGGCTGTCCAGGCAATCGTCGCAGGCGACGGAGCGGAGATAGGCAATGTCCGACCCCCAGGCATCCTTCGCATGTTCGGTCCTTCCGCCGCAGGTGGAATGGAACACCGCGCGTGCAAGCGCCCCTCCGTAGGAGAGGACTTCTCCGCGGGTCGACGCCGCCGCATCCCGGAAGGGCTGTGCGACTTCGTCCATGCCGTCGAAGACCTGGTCCTCCACTCCGGCCACCACGTCATGTGTGGGTTCCCTCGGCTTCTCCATCGCCAGCAGCGCGTATGTGCGGACCGAAACCGCCAGGGCCGAAAGCGCTTCGGAATGGAAGGACCGGGGGGCTTCCCTGCCGCACACCGCAGCCACGTAATCCTCCAGCGGCACGACCGCGACGGCGTACAGGTTCCCCTTGCGGGCCGTCACCCGTATCCTCGACACGAGCTGCTTCCCTCCCACCCGGAGGCCGGAAGGAGACGCGACGTCGATCGGCGAGTCGAGCAGCTTTTCCGTCCCCCACCGGATTTTCTCGCCTATGGCCGAAAGCGATACCTTCCCCGCGGCTGCTGCAACGGGAGCGCCGGCGGCGTTCCAGGCGCGCAAGGATTCCCCACCAAGCGCAATGTCCATCCGCGCTTCTCCCAGGAGGACCCGGACCGGCCGTCCGGCAGCTATCGCCGGGACCCGCAGTTGCGGAAGAACGGGTCGGGACACGGCGGGCGGCGGAGCCGTCGGAACATGCTCCCTCCCGGCGGCGGGAGGCGGGGGCGGCGGCGCTTCTCTCCGCGACGGTGCGGCCGCGCATCCGCCGAGCAGGGCCGCGACGGCGGCGAAAACAAGGAGGAGCGCGATTGCGCAAACCGCGCTCCCCGAAGAACGTGCGGTTTCCCCCATTTCGATTCGCGCTATCTCAAGCTCCTCCCTCCGGTTTGCTCCCCCCGGACGGCGGCGCGACGGATCCCTTCATCGCCTTCGCAACCTCCATGAAGGGGGTAAACAGGTCTATCGGTATGGGAAAGATCGTCGTCGAATTGTTCTCCGCCGCGATCTCCCGCAGCGTCTGCAGGTAGCGCAACTGCAGCGCCTGCGGCTGCATGCTGATGATCTGCGCCGCGTCCGCCAGTTTCTGGGCGGCCTGGTACTCCCCTTCCGCGCCGATGATTTTCGCGCGGCGCTCCCGCTCCGCCTCCGCCTGCTTCGCCATCGCCCGCTGCATCTCCTGCGGCAGGTCGATGTGCTTGATCTCCACCTTGGCGACCTTGATGCCCCATGGCTCCGTGTCCTTGTCGAGGATCTCCTGGATGTGCGTATTGATTTTCTCCCGCTCGGAAAGGAGGTCGTCCAGCTCCGCCTGCCCGCACACGGACCTCAAGGTCGTCTGGGCGAGCTGCGAGGTGGCGTAGAGGTAGTTCTCGACGCTGACGATCGCGCGGTTCGGGTCCAGAACCCGGAAATAGAGAACGGCGCTCACCTTGATCGAGACGTTGTCCCTTGTGATGACGTCCTGCGCCGGGACGTCCATCGCCACGACGCGCAGGTCCACGCGGACCATCTTGTCGATGACGGGAATCAGGAGTATGAGCCCCGGGCCCTTCGCTCCGATGACACGGCCCAGGCGGAAGATCACGCCTCGCTCGTACTCGTTGAGGATCTTGATGGCGCTGTACAGGAACAGGATCGCGATTACGAGAAGCGCAATATAGGGAACCATGCCGGACTCTCCTTCCCTGCGAAAAAAGTGGAATACAAGCAATCCGAAACCCTTGACCAGGGAAGTCAGGACGCCTTCTCCTTCGGTTCGACGAGGAGGGTCATTCCTTCCCGTCCTACGACCGTCACCCTGTCCCCCTTCTTCAGGGGAACACCGCACCGGGCGTTCCACCACTCCCCTGAGACGAACACCTTCCCCTCCCCGGCGAAGTCCGCGCGCGCCTCGCCCGTTTCCCCGATCAGCCCTTCCGCCCCGGTGACGGGCTTGCGGAGCTGGCTCCGCACCGCCAGGGTGACTACCGTAGTGAAGAAGGCTATCGAAGCGCCGATCATGACCGCGAGAACGCCCCAGGAAATGCGAAGCCAGGGATCCGCGGAGGCGCGGAACAGCATCAGGCTCCCCAGGAGCAATGCGACGATCCCCCCGATGGTCAGCGCGCCGTATGAATGGACCTTGATCTCCAGTATGAAGAGGAGCATCGCCAGGGCGATGAGCAGGAACCCGGCGTAATCGGCCGAAAGGGTCTGCAGGGAGTAGAAGCCGAGGATCAGTGATATCCCTCCAACGACTCCGGGAAAGACCGCGCCGGGATTGGAGAGCTCGAAGAAGATCCCGTAGATCCCGATCATCATCAGGATATATGCGATGTTGGGATCGGCCAGCGAGGAAAGGATCCGGTGCCGTAGCCCCATGGGGAAACGCGCAACGGCGATCCCTTTCGTGCGCAGGACGATTTTCCCGTCTCCCTTGAGTATCTCCTTGCCGTCGATCCGGGCCAGCAGGTCGGATAAGGAAGGGGAGACGAGGTCGATGACGTTCTTTTCGAGGGCGTCCCTCTCCGTAAGGGACGTGCTCTCCCGGACGGCGCTTTCGGCCCAGGCGGCGTTGCGGCCCTTCTTCTCGGCCAGGGAGCGGGCGTAGGCCGCTGCGTCGTTTTCGACCTTCTTCGCCATCGTGTTGTCCATCCCGCCGCCGCCCACGCTCACGGGATGGGCCGCGCCGATGTTCGTCCCGGGGGCCATGGCGGCGACGTCCGCCGCAAGGGTGATGAGGACGCCGGCGGAGGCGGCGCGCGCGCCGGAAGGAGATACGTAGACGGCCACCGGGATTTTCGTCTTGATGATCTCCTGGACCATCTGCCGCATCGCGCTGTCGAGCCCGCCCGGAGTGTCGAGCTCGACGACGAGGATCGCGGCGTTCGTCTCCTCGGCCTTCTCGATGGCGGCGGAAAGGAAATCGGCGGTGACCGGATTGATGGATGCGGCGATCGTCGCAACTACCGCCTCGCGCGGCGCACCGGTCCCGGCGTCGATTCGCGCGGACGCGAGGACGGCAAGGAAGATGAGCGCGGCGAAGAACAGCAGCCTGTCTTTTCGAATCCTCACGAGGACCTCTTCCGGTACACGGCGAACTTAAGGTATTCGGTTTCCGGCACGCCGAGCAGGATCGGGTGGTCGGCGGGCTGTCCGCCCGAAGCCGCGAGTTCCAGGTCCGCACCCGCATCCGCGGCGGCCGCCCTTAGCGCCTCCTTCCATTTCGCCATATCGACAAGCTGGGTGCAAGAAGCCGTCGCGAGGAGCCCGCCGGGCGCAAGAAGCGAGATCCCCAGCCGGTTGATGTCCTTGTATCCCCTGACCGCCCCTTCCCTCTCCTCTCGCGACCTTGCGAACGACGGAGGATCGAGCACGACCATGTCGAACCGCATCGAAGAGGATGCCAGCTCACGCAGCTCCGCGAACAGGTCGGCCGCTTTTCCCTCCCACCTCTCCGACAATCCGTTCCTCCTGGCGTTCTCCCATGCGGCGGACACCGCGGTAACCGAGGCGTCGACCGCGAGGACGCTCTTCGCGCCGCCCGCGAGCGCATAGATCCCGAAGCCGCCCGTGGAGCAGAATCCGTCCAGTACCCGCCTCCCCGCCGCCATCCCCCGCACGATCCGCCGGTTCTCCCGCTGGTCGAGGAAGAAGCCTGTTTTCGGCCCGCCCTCGGCATCCACGAGGAACCGCAGCCCGTCCATCGTGGTTTCCTCGCGGGGATCGCCTCCCCCGTAAATCGGTCCTTTTCGCGCAGGAAGCCCCTCGCGCTTCCTGCCGCCTCCTTCGGACCGTTCGTAGACGAGCCGGCAGGGAAACGACTCCACGAGCGTTTCGACGATTTCCGCGCGGGCGGACTCCATACCCGCCGTGAGGATCTGTACGCTGAGAAGCGAGCCGTAGCGGTCGACTATCAGCCCCGGCAGGAAATCCCCTTCCGAGTAGACCAGCCGGAGCGCCGTTTCCCCTCCCATGCCCGCCTCGACCCGCCTGCGCCACGCTTCGGAAAAGCGCCCGCGGAAGAATGCCTTGTCCGGAGCCGCCTCTCCCCGCGAAACCAGCCGAAGCGCGATGCGGCTGGCAAGGTTCAGCGTTCCCGTCCCCAACGGTTCCCCCGCCCTTGATAAGACCCGCACCCACGCGCCGGCAGGCAGCCCCGCGGGAAGATCGCGAAGGTCGTCGCCGAAGATCCAGAGATGGCCCCCGCGGAGGCGCTCCTCTCCCTTCCTGCTCAGCCGGACTTCGGAAAGACCCGTGCTCATTTCACTTCAGGACGAGGCGTTCCGCGAGAAGGTCGAAATCGGCGAAAACCTCCGACTCACGCGTCTGGTTGCGCAGTATGTAAGCCGGGTGGTACGTGGGGAGCACGGGAATACCCTCGAACTGCCTCCATTTCCCCCTAACCCTCGTGATCTTCTCGTTCGTGTCGAGCAGGTACTGCATCGCGACGGAGCCGAGCGCGCAAAGGACATCAGGGCGGATCGCGCGGATCTGGCGCTTCAGGAAAGGGATGCAGGCGGCGGCTTCCGCCGGCAGCGGGGCGCGGTTGTCGGGCGGACGGCACTTGACGATGTTCGCGATATACACGTCCTTGCGCGCGAGCCCCAGGCGGGCGATCCACTGGTTGAGCCTCCTGCCGGCGGCTCCGACGAAAGGCTCCCCCTGCCTGTCTTCTTCCTGGCCCGGCCCTTCGCCCACGAACATGAGCCGCGCGTGCGGATCGCCCACGCCGAAGACCAGGTTGCGGCGCCCGTCGCACAACGGACACCTGCCGCACTCCAGCAGTTCCCTCCTGATGTCATCCAGCGCCTCCCCCGTCGGGGAGGTTTTCGACACGTGGGCGCCGGCCGATTCCGAAGGCAGCACATCCGGGTGCGTTGCCGGTGCAGCCAACCTCACAGGTTTCGGGATGAAGTCGACGCCGATCTCCTTCAGGTACGCGGCAACCATTTTCGCTGAAATTTTCCCGCTCATTTGCGGAACATCTTCCCGTTGAGAGCCAGCCAGACTCCCGCCGCGATGCCGTCCTTCGTGGCCAGCGGCAGCTCGCGGATCTCTCCGTCGGGGAAGAATATGCGCACCTCGTTGTCGTCCGATTCGAACCCGATGTCGGCCCGGGAAACGTCGTTGGCGACGATGGCGTCCAGGTTCTTTCGCCGCATCTTTTCCCGCGCGTTGCGGGCGAGATCGTCCGTCTCCGCCGCGAACCCGACCAGTATCTTCTTTCCCTTGTTCTTTCCGAGCGTCTCCAGGATGTCCACCGTGGGGGAAAGCTCGACCTTGTAGTCGAAATCCTCCTTTTTTATTTTCGCGCCGGCGGCCTTTTTCGCCTTGAAATCGGCGACAGCCGCGCACATCACCACGACGTCGGCGTTTTCGGAAACGCGGGAGACGGCCTTGAACATCTCCTCCGCCGTGCGAACCCGTACCGTCGAAATAAAGGGAGGATCGGGCAGGGCCGTCGGCCCCGAGACCAGCGTGACCTGCGCGCCCATGCGGCAGGCGGCTCGCGCCATGGCGAAACCCATCTTCCCCGAAGAGCGGTTCGAGACGAAGCGGACCGGGTCGAGGGATTCCGCCGTCGGCCCGGCGCTGACGACCACCCTCTTTCCCCCCAGGGGCTTTTCCGTAAGGACGATGCGCGCCATCTCCAGGATCTTTCCCACATCGGCAAGCCGTCCGGGTCCCACCGTGCCGCAGGCGAGCTCTCCTTCGTCCGGCTCCACGAAGTGGAATCCCCTGTCCTTGAGCGTCCCTATGTTCTCCCGCACCGCCGCGGAGGCGTACATCTGCGTGTTCATGGCCGGGGCGAACAGCACCGGAGCCGTGGCCGCCATGACCACCGTCGACAGCATGTCGTCCGCGATTCCGCCGCGTACCTTTCCGATGATGTTCGCCGTGGCCGGAGCGATCATCAGCAGGTGAGCCCTCTGCGCAAGCGAAATATGCCCGATCTCCGACTCCGAGATCAGGTTGAACATGTCCATGACGACCGGATTCTTCGACAACGTCTGGAGCGTCAGCGGGGTTATGAACTGCGCCCCCGACTGCGTGAGGATTACATGCACGTTCGCCGAGTCCTTGCGGAGCTCCCGGACGATCTCGCAGGCCTTGTAGGCGGCGATCCCGCCGGTAACTCCAAGGACGATCTCCTTGCCGGAGAAAATGCCCATCGCTACCAGCCCCCCGTGAAAAATGGATTGGACCGCTTCTCCTCGCCCACGGTCGTCGCCGGCCCGTGGCCCGGGAACAGCACCGTGTCGTCGGGGAGAACGAAGATCTTCTCTCTCACCGCTGCGATCAACGTGTCGTAGTCTCCCCCGGGCAGGTCGGTCCTGCCGATAGACCCCGCGAAAATAAGGTCTCCGACGAATGCCATGTTTTTCATTATGTAGGATACGCAACCGGGTGTGTGCCCAGGCGTGTGCGCCACCCTTAGCTCCCCATCGGCGAAAGGGACCCTGCCGCCGTCGGCCACGAGCACGTCGGGCGGAGGCGGGTCCGTCACCCACAGTCCGAACATGAGCCCCTGCCGCCTCGCGGACTTCATCCTCGCAACGTCCGCCTCGTGAAGATATACCCCCGCTCCGGTTTTTTCCTTCAGGATCGCCACCGCGCCCACGTGGTCGAAATGGCCGTGCGTCAGCAGGATCTTGTCCACCGCAAGCCCGAGCTCCCCGATCCGCGAGAGGATCGAAGGCCCGTCGTCGCCCGGGTCGATCACCGCCGCCTTCCGCGACGGCACGTGTTCGAGAAGGTAGCAGTTGACGGCGAGCGGCCCGACCTCCAATACGTGCACCCGGAACGGATCGCTTCCTTTCACAGTTTCGCGCTCCAGGTGTTGAACAGTTCGGTGTAATGTGCGGCGAGCTCCTCGGCGGTCTTCCGCGCTTCCGCTTCGACGCACAGGTGGAAGTAGGCCTCGTCCTGGCTCGGGTAGATGAGCACCCAGTCTTCCCCGTGGAAAATCTTCACACCGTCGACGAACTGGCTCGGCTTCCCCTTGGCATGGGTCGCCAGGAAACGCATCAGTGCGCCCTTGTTCTCCCAGGCGCAGGGGATCTTCTTCTGGACGAACGCCGTGGGGGGGATCTCGCGGAGGACGTCGGACAGAGCGCGGTCCTCGCCGGCAAGCAGTTCCATGAGCTTTACGATCCCGAACATCCCGTCGAAAGCGGGCTGGAACCTCGGGAACACGCATCCCCCGCTGCCGTCTCCCACGAACACCACTCCTTCACGCGCGGCCGTTTCCATCTGGGAGCGCGGGAGGGTCCTGGTGCGAACCACGTCCATACCAAACTTCCCCGCGATCTTTTCGACGTTCCGGGATGCGGTCACGGGAACCCCCACAAGCCCCTTTCGGCTCTGGCGGCAGACAAGCAGGGTGAAGACCTGGATCGCCACCCAGTCCGGCAGGACGGCGCCTTTCTCGTCGATCAGGAAGATCTTCTCCCCTCCCGTGTCGAGCATAACCCCGAAGTCGGCGGAGAGCGAACGTGCGATGGCCGACAGGTGATGGAGGCCCTTTTCGAACTCCTCCTGCGTCCTGGTGATCTTGTTCGGGTCCAGCATGGCGTTCAGGGCCACCGTCTCCACGCCCAACTGCCCCAGGATGCGCGGGAAGATCAGCGCGGATCCGCCGTAGGAATAGTCGATGACGACGTTGAAACCACGGCTCCGGATCGCCTTCGCTTCGACGGACTTCACGAATCCGTCGACGTAGGTATCGAACCCGCCCACGGGGAAAGAGATCTGGCCGGTCTCCTCGATTTCCGCGCGCACGAAGTCTTCCCGGAAGAAAAGGGATTCGATGTTCTTCTCGATCCCCATCGAAAGGTCCAGCCCCGTGTCGTCGAAGAATTTGAGGTCGATGAACTTCGGGTTGAACGGGCTCTTCCGGGTGTGCACGCCCCCTCGCTCGTCCCGGTGGCTGCGCGCGAGGAACCGCACCACGGGAAGCGGCGTCACGCCGTAGTCGTGGACGTCGACGCCTACGGAAAGCATCCCCGTCATTATTGCCCGGTTGATCATCCGCGAAGCCTTGTGGCTGTCCCGGCTGGTGGAGAGGACCACCTTCCTGCCGAATGTTGCGGCGTAGGCGGCGCCCAGCTTGGCCGCGAACTCCGGCGAGATCTCCAGGTTGGCCAATCCGTAGATGCCGTATGCGCCGAACAGGGATCGGGCCCACTTCTCTCCCCAGATCAGCGAAGAAGACAGGACCGCGCCGTCCTCCACCACCTTGTGCGGCCAAACCTTCACGTTCGCCTTCACGACAGCCCCGGTCCCGATCCGGCAGTGGTCGCTCACGACCGCCCGCTCGGCGAGGAACGCGCCGCCGCGTATCTCGCAATCGGCGCCGACGATGTTCTCGAGCAGGCGCACTCCCTTGTGGATAACCGTCCGCGGCCAAACGACCGACGACTGGATGACGGCGCCGTCCTCCACGATGCACCCGTCCCCCAGCATCGAGTTTTCCGCCACGACTCCGCCCCCGACCGTGCACCCTTCCCCGAGCAGGACGTTTTTCAGCTCGGCGGTGTAATCGACGTGGGTGTTAGCACCGATCCAGACGTTTCCCGCCCCCACTTTCTTGCCGTCCAGTTCGATCGCCGCCTTCCCCGCCAGGATGTCCAGGTGCACGTTCAGGTACTCGGAAAGGTTCCCCACGTCCTTCCAGTACCCTTCGGCTATGTACCCGAACAGGCGGTCTCCGCGCGAAAGCATCGCGGGAAACAGGTTCTTGCTGAAATCGAAGTTCTTCTTCGCGGGAATGAGCGAAAGCACCTCGGGCTCGAGGATGTAGATGCCCGTGTTGATCGTGTCCGAGAACACTTCCCCCCAGGAGGGCTTTTCGAGGAACCGGACGATCCTGCCGTCCGTCTCGGTGAGGACGATCCCGTACTGGAGGGGGTTGGGCACCCGCGTGAGGACCATCGTCGCGGCGGCGCGGTTCTCCCGGTGGAAATCGAAAGCCTTCGAAAGGTCGAAATCGGTGATGATGTCGGCGCTGATCACAAGGAACGTGCCGTCCATCCGCTCCTCGGTCAGTTTCACCGCTCCCGCGGTCCCGTAGTCGGCCTCCGCCCCGATGTAATTGATCCTCATCCCCCAATTCGAGCCGTCCCCGAAATGATCCATAATCTTTTCCGGGTAGAAGTAGAGCAGAACCTCGAGGTCGTGGATCCCTTCTTTCCCGAGGAGCCGCACCACGTGCTCCATCATCGGGCGGTTCGCCACGTAAGCCATGGGTTTGGGCAGCTTTTCCGTGAGCGGGCGCAGCCTCGTTCCGAACCCACCGGCCATCACGACAGCTTTCATGGTCTGGCCTCCTTCCGACGGAATCCGGCTCACAACATGCGGAGAAGCTTCGACATTCCGAAGTACCCGAACGAGACGGCGAAGAAGAAGAGAAAACCGGCGCAGACGCCCACGATACCGCGGTAGATACGGTCGGTGAACCTGCCTCGCCCCACGGAGACCGCGGATCCGACGAACATGAACCAGGCGGCGTCGGAGAGGATGTGACCGGTGAAGAAGAACACGACGCCGGAGATCCCATGCACGCTGGAAACGGCGAGATAGCCGAGGCCGATCGTCACCCACCACAGGGACCAATAGGGATTGCTGATGGAGGCCAGGATTCCGTCGGCGA
Source organism: Deltaproteobacteria bacterium (assembly GCA_016218975.1). Taxonomy (NCBI): domain Bacteria; kingdom Pseudomonadati; phylum Myxococcota; class Myxococcia; species Deltaproteobacteria bacterium. The sequence continues at coordinate 27,439 of JACRCO010000001.1, read as the reverse complement.
CCGGACGCCACCACGCCTGAGCCCCGCCGTAAGCCGGTTCCGTCTCCGTGCCGCCGGAGATATCGAACCGCAGGGTGCGGACTTCCCGCGCCATCCCGTAAGCCATCCGGAACAGCGCCGCGCATCCTGCCAGGGCTATTACGATGGTTGCGATATCCCCTTTCAGCCACTCCGCGATCCCCAACAGCAGAAGCGCAACGAGCGCCAGTTCCAGGATGCCGTGCCCAAGCACCAGCAACGGCGCGGCAACGAAGCCGCGGCGGGTGGTGTCACGTACCGTGCATACGAGCAGCGGCCCGGGCATCATAGCGCCGGAGAGGCCGATGATGAACGAGGAGACGAAGATAGCGGCGGGATCGGCGAAATTCATATAAAATTTTATAGCACAAATCCGGCGTTCGTCCGTTCACTATCGCAGCATTTGCTGCCCGATTCGAGGTGATTCCCGTGACGCCATCCCCACCCGTTCCGACAGTAGACGTCATCATCGAAGTAGGAGGCCGCATCATCCTGGTTCGGCGAAAATATCCCCCGGCGGGATGGGCGCTCCCGGGAGGGTTCATCGACGCCGGAGAAACGGCACCTCAGGCAGCAGTCCGGGAAGCGATGGAAGAGACGGGGCTCCATGTGAAGCTGACCGCATTGCTGGGAGTTTATTCGGACCCCGCTCGCGACAAAAGAAAGCACACGATATCGACCGTTTACATCGCCAAAGCGGAAGGATTGCCTTTAGGAGGCGACGACGCCGCGGAGGCCCGCCTGTTCGGGGAGCGCGACCTGCCCTCACCCATTGCCTTCGACCACGCGCAGATACTGGCGGATTATTTCAGGTTCAGGAAGACCGGGGAGCGGCCGCTGTAACCTCACAAGTCAAGGTATTGGCCCCGCCGTAGTCGGATACCTCACCGCTGGCTCGTGCGCCTCACGGGGTACCCCTCGCGGGGGACGCCTTGCCCGGCCGTCCATGGCCGGGCTGCGGCTCGCGAGCTCCTCGCTCCGCCATCCATGGCTCCCACTTCGTCGCTCGACGCCCCCGCAGGGGCACCCCGTCTCGGCGGCTCGCCTACAGGGCATCCGGCCACATTCCTGCCCGTTTTTTTTCTTCCCTCGGGTTATTTGAGGGCCTTGACGGCGGACTCGATGCGGTCGATGCCCTTTACGATGTTGGCCATCGAGGTCGCATAAGAGAGGCGCTGGCAGGCGTCCTCGCCGAACGCAACGCCCGGGACCGACGCGACCTTGTGCTCTTCCAGCAGGTACGCGGCCAGGTCGGACGAGTTTTCGATCTTCTTCCCCGACGGCGTCTTCTTCCCGTATACCTTGGAGAAGTTCGGGAAGACGTAAAATGCGCCCTGCGGAAGCAGGCAGGAGACGCCGGGGATGTTGTTCAGCCTGTCCACGATGTAGCGGCGCCGCTTGTCGAACTCGGCCACCCACTCCTTCATGAAGTCCTGCGGGCCGTTGAGCGCGGTGATCGCAGCCTTGTCGCAGAAGGAGACGGGATTCGACGTGCTCTGGCTCTGTATGTTGTTCATTGCCGCGACCAGGTCCTTGTCCGCCGCGACGTAGCCGATCCGCCATCCCGTCATCGAAAACGCCTTCGACAGGCCGTTGACGACGATCGTGCGCTTCTTGATTTCCTCGCCCAGCGAGGCGATGCTCGCGAATTCGAACCCGTCGTAGACGAGCTTTTCGTAGATCTCGTCGGAAAGGACGGTCACGTTCCGCTTGACGATCACTTTCGCAAGCTTCGCCAGGTCCTCCTTCGAATAGGCCGATCCCGTAGGGTTGGAGGGGCTGTTGAGGACCACGCACTTGGTCTTCGGCGTTATGGCCTTGTCGAGCTGCGCGGCGGTCATCCGGAAGCCGTTTTTCTGCGCCGTCTCGACGATCACCGGCGTGGCGCCCGCCAGGAGCGCGATGTCCGGGTATGAGACCCAGTACGGGGCGGGGACGATGATTTCGTCGCCCTTGTCGAAGAAGGCCTGCGCCACGTTGTAGATGGAATGCTTGGCTCCCAGGGACACGATGATGTTCTCGCGCTTGTATTCGAGCCCGTTGTCGCGCTTCAATTTCGCGATGATCGCGTCCTTCAGCTCCGGCGAGCCGGGAACGGGGGTGTATTTCGTGTATCCCGCGTCCAGCGCCTGCTTCGCGACTTCCTTGATGTGAACCGGGGTGTCGAAATCCGGCTCGCCCGCGCCGAAGCCGACCACGTCGATCCCCTGCGCCTTCATCGCCTTCGCCTTGCTCGTGATCGCCAGCGTCGGGGAGGGCTTGATCTTCTTCACTCTGCCTGCCAGTTTCATCATGATTCGCTCCTTTCCACGGTTGCGGTGTCCGGCACTAACCCGCATTTCTCACCACGCTTCTGCTACGGCGGCGGATACGGGCATGTCTACTGCGTTGCGCTCGGTCGGGCTCCTCGACGTAGTGTAAACTACGCCTGCGGTGCCCTCGGTCGCGACGCCTTGTATCCATACCCGTCTCCACCGCCTCGCGACGAACCGTGGTGAGAAAAGCGGGCTAAGTTCTTCATTTCCTGCGTTTCTCGATTTTCTTCAGGACCTCCCGCTTCACCAGCGGATGGACCAGGTCGTCGATTTTCCCGCCGAAGCTCGCGATCTCCTTGACGATGTTGGAGCTTATGTAGGAATATCGCTCGCCCGTCATCATGAAGACGGTGTCCACCTCGGACGCCAGCTTCTTGTTCATGTGCGCCATCTGGAACTCGTATTCGAAGTCGGAGATGGCCCGCAGGCCCCTCATCACGACGTGCGCGCCCTTTTCCCTCGCGTAGTCCACGAGCAGCCCCCCGAAGGAATCGATCTCCACGTTGGAATGGCCCCGCGTGAGCTTGCGCAGCATGGCCATTCGTTCCGCCGGGGTGAACCAGACGTTCTTCCGTATGTTCGTTGCGACGGCGACGATCACCCGCGAAAAGACCCGCGACGACCGGTCGATGATGTCGAGGTGGCCGACGGTCGGGGGATCGAACGAGCCCGGGTATACCGCGATCGTCCTCATTGTATCTCCTTTCGCGTTCGCTGCAAGCGCTGCAATGCCGTCAGGCGGAGACGCGGAACACCATCACCCGCGTGTCTCCGTACTTCCGGTCCGTCTCGATAGTCCATCCCGCAGGGAATACGGCGTCGGGCGCCCGGCAGGCCTCTTCGACAACGACGGTCCCTCCGTCTTCCACCAGCCCCGCCCGGCCGATCCCCGCCGCGGATTCGGCCGCCAGCCCCTTCCCGTAAGGAGGATCGAGGAACGCGAGGCGGAACCTCATCGCCCGGGCCCGGAGGCGGCGAATCGCCTGCCGGTAGTCCATGCGGAGCGTCTCCGCATCAGCCGCCCCGAGTGTTTCGAGGTTCCTTTCCAGCACCGCGAACGCCGCGGGATCCGACTCGACGAAAACGGCCCTCGACGCGCCGCGGGACAGCGCTTCGATCCCAAGGGCGCCGCTGCCCGCGAACAGATCCAGCACCGCCGCGCCGGAAACATCATTCCCGAGAAGGTCGAATATCGCCTCGCGCACCCTGTCGGAAGTGGGGCGGACGGCAAGCCCCCTGGGCGCCCGAAGGGGCCTGCCCCTCCATATACCCGCGATGATCCGCAAGACGACCGCTGCGATGCGGCGGTCAGCCCGCGAGGCTGTCTGCGACGATCTTTGCCGTACCCTCTGCGCGGAACGCCAGGAAAAGCTCCCTGGCTTCCCGGAAGGCCGCCTGCTCGATCTTCCCGGCGAACGGGGACGGGACGCCGTCGATCTCCTTCTTGAACTGCTTCGTGGCGAACTTGATGTCCTTCCCGGCCGCCTTCGCCCATTCGCGCATCTTCAGCATCAATTCGGGAGGCAGGTTCTCATGGGCGACATTCTGCCACTGCGTCCCCACGTTCCCTTTGCGGATGCCATAGTCGGCGAACTTCCCGATCAGGTGCAGCGGCGTGCCGGTGATCCCGTGCTGCGCGATGTCGACTCCGAACCGGCCGTGCACCGCGGCATGGATCTCCCCGGTGCGTTCGAGGTCGATGAATATCTTCTCGCCCTCGAGGTAGTTGCCGTGCTTGGAGCCGTTGTTGATCGCGAGCAGGTCCGCCGACACTCCCGCGGCGGAGAGCCTATCCATCAACTCCACGGCCTCGGCCACGGTGGAGAGGTTCGACTGGCTGCCGGCGGACTTTATCTCCCCCACCTCCACTTCCAGCCCCAGCCCCCGCTTGCAGATGGGAACGGACAGCTCCGCGGTGATCCGCGCGTTATCCGGTATCTGGTTGAACGAGGCGTCGATCGCGAACGACGTGTATCCGGCGGCAAGCTCCGCAGCGATCAGCGCCCGGGCGTCCCCGATCTCCTTGTCGGACGTATTCTTCACCGTTATGTGGTCCCCATGGATGACGAAGGGTACGGTGAAGTCGACCTTCTTTGCATAAGCAAGGATCGTGTCGACGAATATTTCCGGGTTCATCCCCGTGTAGCCGCCGTCGATGTTGCCTTCCGTCTTAGCCAACTCGAACGCCACCACGGCTCCCAGCTCCTGCGCCGCCTTCATGATCCCCGGAATCACCAGGGGAATCCGAATGTTGCATGCCATCATGATGACCTTGTGCGGCGAAAGCGCCTTGAAGACATCCCGGCCGTTCACGGGGCAGGCGGGGTTGCCCGCGGGAATCCTCTCCGCTGCGTTCGCCGGCACGAACTTTTTCAGCGCCGTAAAATCCATTTAGCGACCTCCATTGGTAATAGCTCCATCATTATTGGAATTTCAGGCTCTCGCGTCAAGGCGGATCAGGGCAAATCAAAAGTGTGTCGGTAATCCGTGCTGCCTGAACGTATCGCATATGTCAATTCATGGATGTATTCCGGGCGGATTCCGGCAGGCGGCCACGGATGTGAAAGCGGACACTGTCCGCCGTGTGCCCGTCGGAAGAAATTATCTCCAGTGTATGCGTCCCCTGTTGGGGCCGCCAGGAAATCGGATCTCCGGCTTTGCCCAAGGTTTGCCCGTCCAGCCTCCAGGACATTTCCCGATCTGCGCCCCGGGCATCGAAAAAGATCCTTTGCAGTTCGACGGGGATATCAGGATCCAGAGCGACCACCGTCCCCTCTGAAGGGTAAGTGATCCGGGGTGGAAGAAGAGCCATCGCAGATTTTACATCGCGCACCGGCTCGGTCCCGGCGATGAACCACTCATCCCTGGCAGACTCTATCCCTCCAGGGAACTCTACTCGCCGTGAGACTATCCCGGAAGGAGGCGCCGCCGGGCGCGCCGGAATCCCCTCGTGGAGGAAGGCCATCACCTCGCGCCAGACTGGAGCGGCTCCAGAAAGACCCGAGACGTCCCACATCGGCGCGCCGCCGAAATTTCCAACCCATACCCCCACCGTGTAACGGTCCGAGAACCCGACGCACCAGTTGTCCCGCATGTCCTTGCTGGTTCCGGTTTTTACCGCCGCCCGGAAGGAAGTCGACAAAGGGCTGGCAAGCCCGAATGCCGCGCCGCGGGCTCCACGATCGGAAAGGATGTCGGAAACAATGAATGCCGCCTCCGGGCTCATTGCCTTCCTTGAATTCCTGCGCTTTTCCTCAAGGCGCAGTGTCATCGGACTCCAACGACCACCGTTGGCAAGCGCCCTGTACGAGTTGACAAGCTCGAAGAGAGTCACGTCGGCGCTTCCCAGCGCCAGCGAGGCGCCGTAATCTTCACCTCCCCCCGTCAGGTCGAACCCGAACGCGGCAAGCCTGCGTGCAACGGCGTCCGGTCCCAGCAGGAGGATGGACCGCACGGCGGGTACGTTCAGCGAGGAAGCAAGGCTTGTCCGCAAGGTGACGGTTCCCCGAAATTCCCGGTCGTAGTTTCTGGGCACATATAGCCCGCGCTCTGTCGGAACGTCCAGGGGGGAATCGTCCATGAGAGACGCCGCTGTCAATATCCGCTGTTCGATGGCCAGCCCGTACAGGAACGGCTTAAGCGTAGAACCAGCTTGCCGTCTGGCCCGTACGCCGTCCACGAAGGGACTTTGCGAGAAGGAGCCCGTGCCGCCCACATACGCGAGGATATCGCCTGTGGAGTTCTCCGCCACCAGCACAGCCCCGTCATGAACGTTCTGCGCGGATAGCATGCCGACCTGTTGGGACAGCGCAACCGCCGCCTTCCTTTGGAGTTCGAGGTCGAGCGTGGAAACGATCCTCTCTCCCGCGCCCGGAACGAGGATTCGCGCCGCATGAAAGGCAAAGACATGACGGGAATTCACCGAAAAAGGGGCATGAAGCCGTTCCCGGGCGATGGATTCCAGGGTACCGTCAGACACAGTCCATCCGAGCGCGGAGCAGAGAAGCGCCGCTCTCCGGCCCACGGAGAACGGCGAAGCATTGGGCGAGCGGATCAGGGAAGCGAGGACGGCCGATTCCGCCGCGTCCAGGCCGCTCGGATCCTTGTCGAACATGCCGCGCGTTGCGGCCGCGATCCCCTGAAGCTCTCCGCGGAACGTCACCCGGTTGAGGTACGCTTCGAGGATCTCGTCTTTCGTCCACTCCCGTTCGAGGCGGAGCGCCAACCTCGCCTGGAGCACTTTCGCAAGGATCCTGCCCGCCCCCTTTCGTTTTTTTCCGCTTCCGTCCAGAAGGGATACAAGTTGCATGGTGATCGTCGACGCTCCCCGTCTCCCACCGTGGAGCAGGTTCCCGGCAGCCGCCGAAACGACCGCGAGACCGTCGACGCCGGGGTGCCCGTAAAACCGCTTGTCCTCGGATCGAAGGACCGCCGCGATCAACGAAGGTGAGACATCCGAAAAGGAAACCCACGGAAGAATACGGCGTTGGAAATCCGAACGCACTTCCTGGAGCGGAACGCCGTGACGGTCGAGCAGAACGCCCTCGGACGGGCGATGGGACTCCCGAACCGTGCGGAACGACGGCAAGGCGCCGGACACCGGAAGGAGCGACTTGAAGGATTGAGCGGCAAGCCCCGAGAGAAAAACGCCGAGCGCAAGCAAGACAGCCGCTTTCGCGAGGCGATTATATCCCACCTGTTCGCTCATGGGATCCTTTCCCTTTCCAGCGCAGCGATCCCTTCCCCTCAAGGCGCCACCGCGAACGGCCGGTTGGGGATTTCACCGAACATCTCCGGCGCGTATAGCGCCTCCACCCTGGTTGGGGGAAGGAGAAACGTCCCCCCGTTATTGAGGCGGAACGTGTACTCCACGGTCCATTTTCCTTTCGGCACGAACTCATAATAGGAGCGGAAGGCATCGAAAGCCCGTTCGGTGAATGCGGGCCATGCAAGCCCTTCCCTTTTCTCCTTTCGTATCAAGAGGCGCGAGTCGCGTCCCAGGCCGGATCCGAGGATCGTTCCGCCCGCGGGGATCGGATCGTTCACGACGACCCAGGTCATATCGGCTTGCGCATCGATTTCGAGCGTCACCCGGACGACGTCGCCCCGGCTCCAACGGCCGGCCGCTGCCTGCTGAACGGGCGCCAAAGTCTTTTTCACCGTGTAGCCGCTGGAGAACGGTTCCTTCAATGGTACGGACGCCATGCTCTGGACGGTCGCCCATGGACGCCCCTTCCCACGGTGGCTTAATTGAAGCGTCCCCTCCCCCTTTGGCCACGGCAGGAGCATGCTCGCCCCCTTGGGAGTTTTCTCCCAATCCAAAGAGCGCGTCACTCGCTCAAGCTCCGCCCTGGTCTCCCCCGCGACGGCTTCCGCTTCGTATTTCTTCGAGAACTTCTCCATCGCAAGCACTCCCCAGGCATTGGCGACGGTCGTGCTCCAGGCGCCGATATGCTGACGCCCCAAGGCGCCGCGGACCATACGCGGGATATCCTCGCTCCACCCCGGGCTCTCCATGAGCGCAAGGACCGCGCGCACGGCGTTGACATCTCCCGAAACCATGAGCCACCAGAGATAATCGCTCCGCTCCGTGGAGAACCCCATCGTCGTCCCCTGGAAATTCAGACGCGCCCGCAGGATCCGTTCCGCCTCGGCAAGGCGCTTCTCGCGGTCGGGGATTTCTTCGATATTGTGCAGGACGTTCAGCCAGTCGATGACGCCGGAGGTCGGCCACAAGTTGGGAGCGACGGTGATGGAATCGAGGTGTGACGGTTCTCCCTCTTCATATCGGGAAATCGCATCGAGGGCGGCCATCTTCCGGATCGACAGGTCGGCCGTCGGCAGGGAGCCGTAGCGTATGACGCGGCCTTCGATGAAACCCTTCAGCCCCTCGATCATCCGCCTCTTCGATCCTTCGGGCACCTCCCCCCCGGCCTCGCTCGCAACCGACAGAATATAGGCGGTCAACGCATCGCTTCCCTCGGGCATGAGGGGGAAATATTTCGCAAGTCCATCCTGGTCCAGGTAGGAAGGCAAATCGGCCATGACCGACTTCCATAAGCCGCTATCCCGAAGCGCCACCGCCCTGGAAACTTTCTGTTCGAGGCACGTATAAAAATATTCCCTCATAAAGCGGATCACCCCGCCCATCCCTTCGGAAAGGCGGGACCGCAGCGCCACATCGATTCCACCCCGTCCGGGGATCGCATCGGCCGGCAAACGGACCTTCATCCCGAGCGGCGCGGCAAGCTGCATCAGCGTCGCCTGGAAGGCCCGTACGGGGACGGCGGAAAAAACGCGTTGCGTCACGCGGATCGAATCCCCTATCCCTTCGCCCGCGGAGGCCGACACTTCCCATCGAAGCGTTCCGGCATCGATCGGAACGCGAACCTCCCATGTCGCCTCTCGGGCCTGGCCGGGCCCCAGCGACAACATGACGGGAGCCAGCGATTCGGATCCCTTGCCGGAAGATAATTTCGCTTCCGCCCGTATTTCCAGTTTCTTTTCAGTCGAATTCCGCACGGTGAACCCGGCGCGGAACCGGTCGTCCTCGCGCACCAAGGGGGGAAGTCCCGAAAAGATCGCCAATTCCCTGGTGGTGCGTATGGTTGCTTCTCCGGTGCCGAAAAATTCTGCCCCGCCGCTGGCCACGGCTACGATCCGGAATGAAGTTATCGAATCGTTAAGCGGGATCTCAACCTGCGCCTCCCCATTCTCGTCGAGCGGAACGCGCGCCTTCCAGTATAGAAGCGTATCGAAAAACTCCCGCGCGGCCTGTCTTCCGCCTCCCCCGCCATGGGGAAGCGCTTTAAGGCCATAGTGACGCTTGCCGACAATCTGCATCTGCGCCGTCGACGTGGACAGCTCGTATGGCCTTCGTCCCATCATCGCATCGAGAAGTTTCCAGCTTCCGTTATCTGACAGCTCGAGCAATCCTTCATCCACGGCCGCAACGATGATTTCCGTTCCTTTCGGCAATGCTCCTCCGGCAACCCTTTTCGCCCGGATCGATACCTTCGCTTTATCCCGGGTACGGTATGCCTCCCGATCGGTCGACACATCGACCTTTACCTCGTGAGCCCTCCAGCCGACATTGATTTCGGACATGCCGAGCTTGAAGGCAGGTTTTCCGAGGTCTACGGTCGCCGTCGGCGCCGCCCCCGCCACCCGTCCCCGCACGCAAAGCACGGAAACGTAAACGTTCGGGGCATGGTATTGCTTTATGGGAACTTCGATGACAGGGCTTTTCCCCGACAATTTCTTCAGGAACACTTCGGCGATTCCCTCGCGCTCCACGGTTACCAAGGCCGTTGCTTCGCGGAACGGCATCCGGACCTGGAAAACCGCCGTCTCGCCCGGCTCATATCGCTTCCTTTCAGGGATTACATCCATCTTGTCGCTGTTGGAAACGTCGAACCACCACTCTTCCTTGCCCGCCACCCATACGTCGCGGATCGCGAAGGACACGTTATTGTCCGAATCCGATGCTGATGCCTGGAGAATCACGTTCCCTGAAACTGGCGACTTCGTTTCGCAAATGAGCAATCCCTTTCCGTCGGTGATCCCCTCGCAAATATTCCCTATCCTGCGAACTTCCCGGATGTGATCGTAAGCATACATCCCCCCGAGCAGCCGCTTTCGATGCGAATACGATTTGCGCTGGTACATGTCGACGGAAACCCTTGTGCCTTTCAACGGCTTTCCCGACAGGCCGAGCGCCGCCACGTGAAATTTGAAGCTGTCTTTCGACGCCGCCCATGAATCGGGCTTGATGCCCAGAAGGATGCGAGATGACCATAAGGGAATGCGCGCGGAAACGGCCTGGATCTCCCCGTTCGGATCGCTGTATTCGAGCTCGGCGATCAGGTTCCTCGGCGCCGGGTGCCTATGCAGGCCGGAAACCTTCGTCCGAAGCGCCCCGAAAGCATCGAGAACCAATTCCTGCGTACGGACCCGCGGCTTTCGGTCGGGAGGAATCTCTTTTTCCGCGCCTGCTTCATCCTCATCTTCCCAATACTCGGCTTCACCGTAAAAATAACGCGGGACGTCCCTGGATATTCCTTCAACAACCTTGCCGTTGGCGAAAATGAAATCGCCGTAATCGGGGAACGAGACGTTCTTGGGCTGAACGACCGTTCTAAGCTTTACGGGCGCGCCGCCCGCGCCTCCCCCGGAAAGGTACGAAACGAACAGGTCCAGATCGATTTCGCGGGCGTTGATTTCAGGGCCTCCGGGAGCATGCACCGTTCCTTTCATCAGGGGCACGTGGAATTCCTCGACGCGGAAGGAACCGGTATTACGCTCTTTCCGCCCCAGGTAGGCATAATCCTCGTCCCCCTCCCGGTATCCTCCCACTTCTGTCCGCGTCCCTTTCTTCCCCGGTTCCCTCTGCAGAAGCGAAATGGAATATTCTCCGAGCTTCGCCTCCTTCGGGATGTTCCATTCGGTTTCGGCCGATCCGTCCCGGGCCCATGAAACAGGAAACTCGTACCGCTGTTGGCTTCCCGCGTGACGGATCAGGACCGCTTTAGGCAGCCCCTTCTCCTCTATGTTGAACAGACCATCCAGCGAATGGCGCCGCATGAAGTGTTTCATGTGGACCGTCTCGCCTGCCCTGAAAAGCTTTCGATCGAATACGGTATGGGCGATCGAGGGGTCGTATGCATACATGGAATGGAAACCGAAACGGAACGGTTCGATGCCCCTGTCCCAGTTCGAAAGCACGAAAGTATAGTCGCCTCCCTTACGGGCCGTCACGATAAACTCCGGGCGATTCCGAAAACCGGATCGAGGGCCTGATCTTGGAAGGGTTTGCCGAATAAGGACGGTGCCCTGCGTGTCCGTTTTTCCCTGCCAGACGGTCTTGCCCGATGCGACGTCATGCACCGCCACCTCGGCATCCGCGACAGGCTCCCCCTTGTCGAGGGTTGTAACCCAGACCAGGGACGACTCCCGCCCTTTCTTGAAGTGCGCGGCCATGTTCGTAACGAGAACGGCAGCGGAAACGTACATTTTTTCATCCAGCCCCACGAGCGATCTTCCGAGGTTGGCGCTTTCGATCTCGATTACATAGAAACCCGGCTTGCGAAACGGAATTCCCACCACCTCGAAGGCCTTCTCTCCGCCGGGCTTAGGCACGATGAATTCCTGCACGTCCTTCTGCCCGGCGAGTATGGAGACGCCCCTGAAATCCTGGTCCGAATGTTTCATTTTCATCCAGGGTTCCCAATTCTCCCCGCCGGTCGCCTGGAGCCAATGGAGGATCTGTCCTTCGAGCCCCATTCGAAGCCTGAACATTTTCCCTTTCATAAGTCCGATATCTTTTTCTCCGGACTTTTTCAGCGATTCGGGAACGAAGGTATTGATCCATTCGCCGTATTCGATGACCTTCCGGAGCGTTTTTTCTTCAAGGCCGTCGATCCGGTCGGGCTTGCCCTCCTCGACTCCGAGGATCCTCGATTTCGCCCCGGCTTCGATGTTGCGCAGGGTCAAGGGGAACGCCGAGTCGGCGTTAAGTTCGACAATGCCGAATGCGCCCGGAAACTTGGCGAGCGGCGGATATGCGTTCGTCTCCACCTGCAGGGGAAATCTTGCCCGGTTTTCAGGAATTCTCCCGGCGTCATCCACGAGATCGGAAGGAATCTCGATCAGGAATTTCGATTTCTCCGGAAACGGCCCCCGAAACGTTACGTTATGCACGAAGGATTCCTCGTCTCCCGCATCAGTCCGGAAATACGGCTTGTAAACGACGCCGTTCCCTCCGTGCATGACGATCTTTTCCGCCGTTTTCTTCGCGACCGGAGCCGAGAACCTGATCGTCATCGGAATCAGCGGGATGCAACCGGCATCCCTGTTCTCACGGTCGCAACTGAATTTGATGGTAAATGGAGGACGTACCTGGAACGGGAGCGATTGCGTTTCCTCCGTGGCTACGCCGCTGACGGACCGAACGCCCCTTCCCCAACGTAGAAATACTTTCGACTCCGGAGGAAACGTCCGGCGCGCCGCCAGGACGACAATTCGCGGATCTTCGGCGATATCCTTCTTCCTGTTGAATTCGAGCACCGTCGATCGGCCGGCCTTGGGACGAAGGATATGTATGAATCCCCTGGCGGGGCCGGATTCGATGAGTCGCTTACGATCGTCTCCCTTGACGATACTCACTCCTACGGCTTCGTTCACTCCTTCAACGGAGAATGAAACGTTCCGGAGTATCGATTCCTCCGCCGCCTCTCCGCTCAGAAGGAGGATAAACGCCTGGTTCTCGTCGATCCTGTTGCTCCCTTCCCGCGGATGCGATTGAACGATCTTCGGTCCGCCCGTTGTGAATGAAAAGTTTCTTTGCCCGGCCACGTATTTCCCCGTAAGGGATTTCAATTCGGGTTTAAGCGTGAAGTTGCAGACTACACCGGCCGGAAGGTCTTCATCGAAATCGTAAGCCCAATTTTTATCGTCGGCCCAGCGCCCCCGCCCCGCGATCCCTCCGGCGCATGAAACTTCGAATGGATCGGATATCCTGGGATCGCCGAACGGCACCATCTGCTCGGTGAAGCGGACTGTAGCCTGCCGGACTTTCGCCGCGTATCCCTCGGGAGAAAACCTCTCCACCGTGGGGGGCGGGCCGGCCTGCGCATGCGTGGGTGAACAGGCCATAGAAAGTGATGTGAGCATCACGACACCGATCACCGCTGAAAAAAGGCATACCCGTTTCATGGCCTCTCCTCGAACGTTGTAACTTCCATCCCCGTATGCTGCAATTTTATATATTTAATTACGTATTTTCTCCTTGTTTTGAATCCGGTCCGGAAACAATATATCGGGATGAAGCCACTCGTGTTCTTCGCCGTCCTTTTTATCGTGATCGCATTTTCCTTTTCCGCGTCTATCGGGCATGAAGGTGCTGCTGCAAGGTACATTTCCATCCGCGAGTGCGTGGAGATCGCACTTAAGAACAACATAGACATCGCCGTGGCGCGGGCGGAAAAGGAGATCGGAGAAGCCGGGGTGCCGGTCGAAGAGGCGGCATTCCTGCCGAAATTCACCGGGGACCTGTCGGCCTCCCGGTCGATTGCGCCCACCGGTTCCGCGCTCGACGGCAGCCTCGCCCTCGACCAGCGGGCCTACAAGTTCGACCTGGGCGTGAAGGACCTGCTCCGCACAGGCACGGCGCTCTCTCTTGCGTTCGAAAACCAGCGGCAGGAATCCAGCACATCGATCGCATTGCTCTCGCCGCAATACAACACCGCGCTCACCCTTTCGGCGACGCAGCCGCTTCTTAAAAACCGGGGAAGACAGGTGACGGAAGCTCCTCTCCTGATCGCGCGCGCCGGGGCGTCGGCGAAAACGGAGGACTGGAAGGCGAAGGTGATGGACATCGTTGCGGCCGCCCGATCGGCTTTCCTTTCTTTCGCGTCCGCCGTCCGGGAGGTGGAAGTCCGCAGATCCGCCCTTGCGCTGGCGGAGCGGCTTTTGCTCCAAACGGATGCGAGGATAGAATCCGGTGCGGCGGCCCCCATCGACCGGCTCCCTGCGGAAGCTGCGGTCGCGGCCCGCAAGGAAGAGCTGATCCGTGCGGAAGCCGCGGCGCAGGGCTCGGCCGACGAACTGAAAACCGTCCTCGGGATGCGTTCGGTGAATGAATGGGATGAGCAGCTTGTTCCAGCGCCGCTGCAGGGAGACGTCGCTCCTCCGGCCGCCGGCGAAACGGCGGAAGCGGCTATGCGGCGGCGTCCCGAGGCCGCGGCGCAATCCGGGCGGAAGAAACAGGCGGAACTACAGGAGGCCGTCTCGCGGAACCGTACCCTCCCCTCGCTCGACCTGACCGTATCCGGCGGGCTTTCCGGCCTCTCCGGAACACCGACCCCTAACCCGTTGTTCCCCACCTCGGCTGCCGCATTCACCGGGAACTACGGGGACAGCGTCGACCAGATGTTCTCGGGTAGATACTACAGCTGGTTCGTGGGCCTGAAGTCGGAACTTCCCTGGCGTTTCGACAGGGAAAAGGCGGAATGGGCTCGCGCAAGGTCGACGCTCGACGAGCAGCGCCTTCTTGAGGAAGGGCTTATCCTGAAGATCCGGTCGGAAGTGCGGAAAGCGAGGCGGGACCTCGAGTCGGCGCTTGAGCGGATTGCCGCCGCCAGGTCGTCCGTTACGGCGGCATCGAAGAAGCTTGAGGCGGAAGAAGAGAAGCTTTCCCTCGGCAGGTCGACCACAGTCGAAGTCCTGCGGTTCCAGCAGGACAGGTCGGAAGCCCTTCTATCGGAAGCACGCGCGCGGACGGACGCATGGCTTGCGCAAACCCGCCTGTGGCGGGCGGTCGGGACGATACTGGAACGGGAGGGGATAACCCTTCGATGAAGACCCGTCAAAAGTGGCTGATCGGCGGAAGCGCGCTGCTGGTCGCGGCAATCTTCGCAGGTTATTTCGGTTTCTCTTCGCCGGTCGAAGTCGACGTCTTCGCAGCCAGGAAAGGACCGATCGAGGAGTACGTGACCGCCGTCTCCGCGGGCACGGTCAAATCGCGGCATGAATCGGTCCTTTCCGCCGAAGTCGGGGGTCGTGCGGTGAGCGTGCCGGTAGTCGAAGGGACGCAGGCACGCAAGGGCGACCTGCTGGCCCTGCTGTCGGACCCGGAGCTGGACCGGCAGGTCGATTCCGCGCAGGCGGACATCCTCTCCGCGCAGGAGGGGCTGCGGCAGGCGGAGGCGAAGCGGGACGAGGCGGAAAGAAAGTTCCGCGCGGAAACGGGGCGCGCCGCCAACAACCTTCGCAAGTCGAAGGAGGACCACGTCCGCGCCTCCGCGTTGTTCAAGCGAGGGTTTCTATCGAAATCGGACATGGAACAGGCCGACACGCTGCTCGCGAACGCGGAAGAGGAGGCCAGGTTCGCCGCGGCGGGCGAAGCGACGGTACGGGCGATCGAGCGGGAAATCGGGTCCCTGAAAGCCCGCGTGGAATCCGCCAGGGCGAAAGCGCTCTCGCTTGCGGACCGGAAGGCGAAGCTGCGCATATCGGCGCCCTATGCGGGAATAGTGACGAAAAAGACCGTCGAGGTGGGAGAAACCAAAACCCCGGGCTCTCCCCTCTTCGTCCTGGCCGATCCGGGAGACATCTTCATCGAAGCGCCGATCGACGAATCGGAATCGGCCAAGATCAAGGTCGGTCAAAAAGCGAGGCTCTATCCGGACGCCTATCTCGGAGAGTCGTTCCCCGGGCAGGTTTCGGAGATAAAGCCTACCGTCGAGGTTTCGAAGGAAGTTTCCCGCGCCAATACGATCCGCCTGATCGCGCCGTCCCCTCCCAAGCCGCTCCGCCTGGGGATGTCCGTCGATGTGGAGGTGCTGACCGGCGGGAAGGACAACGTGCTGCTCGCCCCCTCCTCCGCCGTGATGGAGCGGGAAGGGCAGAAATTCGTCTACGTCGCGGAAAACGGGAAGGTCGCACGGAAGAACGTGACGACGGGGATCTCCAACTGGGAATGGACGGAGATTCTCGGCGGAATCTCTCCGGGGGATACAGTCATCACTTCCCTCGAGATCAAGAACCTGGCCCCCGGGAGCCGTGTTGGAATCCGCAGCCGCTAGCCCGCATTTCTTACCACGGTTCGTCGCGAGGCAGTGGAGACGGGCATGGCTACAAGGCGTCGCGACGGAGGGCGACGCAGGCGTAGTTTACGCTACGTCGAGGAGGCCGACCGAGCGCAACGCAGTAGACGTGGCCGTATCCGCTGCCGCAGCAGAAGCGTGGTGAGAAATGCGGGCTGGTGAGCCGCTTCTCCGTCTCCGTAAGGTAGGCAAGATCTACGAGGCCGGCGCGCAGCCGGTCGTGGGCCTCGACGGCGTCGACCTGGATATCTTTCACGGCGATTTCCTTGCCGTAATGGGGCCGTCCGGGTCGGGGAAATCCACCCTCATGAACATCCTGGGCTGCCTGGACGTTCCGACCACGGGCGTGTACGAGATCAAGGGAATGCCGGTGTCGAGCCTTTCGCCGGAAGCCCTTGCGGACTTGCGCAACCGCGAGATCGGTTTCATCTTCCAGGTGTTCCACCTGCTTCCCCGGTACACTGCACAGAGGAACGTGGAGCTTCCGCTCCTTTATGCGGGGGTCGGTCGCGAGGAGCGGGCGGCCCGGGCGCTGGAGGCGCTCAAGTCCGTCGGGATCGAGGACCGGAAGGGGCATCTTTCGAATCAGCTTTCCGGCGGACAGAAACAGAAGGTGGCGATCGCCAGGGCTCTCGTGAACCGCCCCTCGCTGCTTCTGGCCGACGAGCCGACCGGAAATCTGGACTCCAAATCGGGCGAGGAACTGCTTGCCATACTGACGCGCCTGAACGGGGAAGGCTCGACGATCGTCCTCGTCACGCACGACCTCGCCATCGCGAGAAGCGCGAAAAAGATCGTCTACATCATCGACGGGCGGCTGGTGACCTCCGAGGAATACCGGGAGATCCGGGGATGAGCTACCTCGAATTCGCCGCAGTGGCGTTCGACGCCCTGAAGACGAACCGGCTTCGTTCCGCCCTGACGATGCTGGGGGTGATCATCGGCGTGGCGGCGGTCATACTCCTGGTGTCGCTCGGTGAAGGGACGAAAAACTACGTGGAGGAGCAGTTCGCCGGGCTTGGAGCGAACATCCTGATCGTCACCCCGGGCAAGGTCGAGACGAAGGGAGGACCGCCGCTGATCGGAGCGGCGAAGCACAAGCTGACGCTGGACGACTCGAACGTGCTTGAGAAGAAGGGATATCTCTTCGGAGGCGTCGCCCCGGTGGTCTTCGGCGCCGCGGAGGTCCGTTACGGGTCGAGGTCGCGCAACGTCACCGTCCTCGGGGTGACGAAGGAATTCTCCGACGTCAGGAACATCCACGTGGAGGTCGGCAACTTCGTCACCGATTCCGACGTGGAGGCGAAGCGCCGCGTATGCATGCTGGGCAGGACGGTGAAGCGGGAGTTGTTCGGCAACGCCAATGCGCTCGGGCAAGTCGTAAAGATATCGGGCGCGCGCTTCCGGGTTATGGGCATCATGGAGCGGAAAGGCGTGAGCCTGGGATTCGACATCGACGACATCGTGTTCATCCCGGTCCGCACCGCCATGGACATCTTCGACACGGATGCGCTGCTGGAAATCCTCATCTCCGTCAGGAACAAGAACGACATCGACAGCGGAAAGGAGCTCGCCCGTTCGCTCCTCTTCAAGAACCACAACCGGCACGAGGACTTCACGATCACCAACCAGGCGGCGATGCTTTCCTCCCTGTTCACGATCCTCGACACGCTCACCTACGTGCTCGGCGGGATCGCGGCCATCTCGCTGCTGGTCGGCGGGATCGGCATCATGAACATCATGCTGGTGACCGTCAAGGAGCGGACGAACGAAATCGGGATCCGCAAGGCCGTGGGCGCGAAGGACCGGGACATACTCCTCCAGTTCCTTCTCGAGTCGACCGCGCTCTCCGCGGCAGGCGGAATCGGCGGGGTGCTCGCGGGAACGCTGGGGGCGGGGCTTATCCGGATCGCGGTGCCGAAGCTCCCGGTGGCGATCCCCCCCTGGTCGATCGTTCTCGCCTTTACCTTTTCCGTGTTCGTCGGTATCTTCTTCGGAGTCTATCCCGCGCGGAAAGCTGCCGCGCTGCACCCGATAGAAGCCTTGAGGTACGAATGACGAATCGCACGCTACGCGTGGGGCGCATCCCCTACGCGAACCTGCTCCCGATCTTCCACGCCCTCACCACCCACTTTTCGCTGGATGGGGTGCGGTTCGTGTCCGGAACCCCCTCGGAGCTCAACCGGAAGCTTCGGGCGGGGCGACTCGACATCTCCCCTTGCTCCTCGATCGAATACGGGAAGCACCCGGCGCGGTATCTCCTGTGCCCGGGCATCTCCATCTCTTCCCGCGCGAAGGTGATGAGCATCCTGCTGCTCTCCAACGGGCCGTTGAAGAGACTCCCCGACGATCCTATCGCCGTCTCGGGCGCCTCCGACACCTCCGTCGCACTACTTGAGATCCTGCTGCGGGAGTCCCTGGGCAAGCGGAACCGCCTCGTCCGCTCCCATTCCACGCCGAGGGAGGCCTTGCGCCGATACCCGGCTTATCTCGCCATCGGCGACGAGGCGATCCGAGCAAGCCTCGACGGCACCGCGAAACACATGACGGACCTCGGGGAATGGTGGCGCCGGGAAACGGGCCTGCCGTTCGTCTTCGCGCTCTGGATCGTTTCCAGGGAATCGCTTCCCCTCCGCATGGAGCCCTTGCGCAATTTCGCCCGGACGCTGCTCAGCGCAAAGCGGATCGCGAGGGAGTCCCTTACCCGGCCCGAGCATCTCCGCATAGGCCCGGACTGGATGCCGAAGGAACTGCGCACCGCATACTGGCGGAACCTTTCCTACGACCTGGACGAGGAGGCGGAGGGTCTCCTTCGGTTCTACCGGCTCGCGAAGAAATTCGGCAGGATACCTTCCGTCCCCCCCTTGCGATTCCTCGAATTGGCCTGACATCCGGCCGTGATAAAATATTCTATTCCCGCCGGGAGGACCGCGATGATCCACAAGGACATGAAAATCGAGGACGTCCTGCGGAAATTCCCGCAGACGATTCCCGTCTTCGAGCGTTTCGGGATAGACTGCGCCGGCTGCCAGCTCTCCGAATTCGAGAACCTCGAACACGGAGCCAAGGTCCACGGCATCAACCTGGAAATGCTGTTGAGGGGCTTGAACGACGCGCTGAAGGAAAAAGCTTAGGGAAAAGCCCTCAAGACCGGCGGGAGAACTCCGCGCGGGCGTCGTCGGATTCCCACACGATGACGCGGGCGAGCCGGGCCGGTCCGGGGATCTTCCGTTCCATTTCATCGAATATGTATTTGGCGATTGATTCGGACGACGGGTTCTGCGCGTCGAACGGCGGGATTTCGTTCAGATACTTGTGATCCAGCCGCGAAATGATGTCGTTCAGCGCGCCTTTCATCTCGCGGAAATCGAGCGCCATTCCCCTGGCGTCCAGCTCCTCCGACTCCACGAGCGCCTCGACCTGCCAGTTGTGGCCGTGCAGGCGTTCGCAGTTCCCTTCGTAGTCCCGCAACCGATGTGCCGCCGCGAACGATGAGCGGACGGCAAGTGTGTACAGCTCCTTTTTCATCGCTCCACCTGGGGGGATAATACGATCCTGGATTTCGATGCGGCCCGGCCGAACCAGTTTCGGATCTCGTCGGCGGCCTTCGCCTCATAGAGCGATTTGCGCACCTTTTCCGGCGCAAGATCTCCGGGTTGCGCGCCGGCGCGGGACCTCCTTTCGATTTCCCGCTGCACCTCTTCCTCGTTCACATCGATGAAGACGGCGACGCTCCTTTCCAGGAAGTCACGCACCATAAGCCTTCGCGACGCGAGCTCACGGGCATCCTTTTCCGAAACCGACGCCGCGCAAGGGGAGGCGCATCGTTTCATCCTTGCTTCGATTTCCGAGGCGGCAGCTGCGATCGCGGCGTTGTCCACTCCCCCCAGGCCCAGTTTTTTCTGCTCCTGCAGCACCAGGGTGTCTGAGACGAGCCGTTGGCGGGCGTCGGCAAACGCGAGCTCCACGGCCGGCTGGCCGGGGACCGCGCCGCACCGGCTGAAACAGGCCTCTCTCTCGACATCCGACAGGAAGATAACCTCGCCGTTTACGGAGGCGGCCGCCGCTTCGATCAGCCGGTAACCGGGAGGGGCCGCGATGCAGGTCTCCGCGATCGCAAGGAAGACCGCGGCGAAGAGGAGCGTTCTTCTCACGGAAGCAACTCGAAGGATATGTCGAGCGCAGGAGCGGAATGGGTAAGCGCGCCTATGGAGACGGCGTCGACACCGGTCCGCGCGTACAGTTCCACGTTCTCCAGACGGATTCCGCCGGAGGCTTCCAGGAAGACGCTTCCGCCGAAACGGCGAACCGCTTCTCCAACCTTCTCGGGCGGCATGTTGTCCAGGAGAATCGCGTCCGCCCCGGCGGCGATCGCGGTTTCCGCGTCCTCCAGCGTTTCCACTTCCACTTCCACGCGGGCAAGGTGCGGAACGGCCCGGCGTGCGGCCTCGACCGCTTCGGCGATCCCTCCCGCCGCCCGGATCCCGTTCTCCTTGATCAGGATTCCGTCGGAAAGGGAAAACCGGTGGTTTGCGCCCCCTCCGGTGCGGACTGCGTACTTTTCCAGCGCCCGAAAAAGGGGCGTGGTTTTGCGTGTGTCGAGGATGCGAGTGCCATAGGCGGCGGCCCTCTCAACGTACCGGGCCGTACAGGTCGCCACGCCCGAGAGCTTCTGGAGAAAATTCAGCGCCACGCGTTCCCCGCGCAGCAGCGACCCCGCAGGCCCGCGCGCCTCGCCGACCCGTTCGCCCGGCTGCAGGCGCTTCCCCTCCTCGACGAAAGCCGCCGACACGGAAGGGTCGACTTGCCGGAAGACCTCGACGGCCACCGGCCCTCCGCAGAACACGCCGACTCCCCCCGCAATGAAGTTTCCGGCCGCCTCGCCTTTCAGGGATTCGCCGAAAGGATCGCCGAACGGCGCATCTTCCCGCAGCGCCATGCGGACCAGCTCCTCGTACTCCAGCGGGTGAATCATGACAGGTAGCGGGTGACCAGGTCCAGGTTCCTGGACAGCTTGGAAAGCTTCTCCTCGAGATCTGTCTTGCGGACGCGGTGGGCTTCGACGATGTCCTGCGGTGCGCTCGCCGTGAACTTTTCGTTCGCGAGCTTCTTCGTCACAAGGACGCGCTCGGCCTCGGCCTTGTCGATCTCCTTCCGGAGCCGTTTAGCTTCCTGATCGAAGTCGATAAGGCCCGCAAGCGGGAGGCAAACTTCGATGTCGTTGACGACAGCGGTCGCGTCCTGCACCGGTATGTACTCGGGATCCTTGTAGACGATCTTCTCCGCGCGGGCGAGCCGCCGCAGTATCTCCTCGTGCTCTCGCAGGAAAGCCTGCTCCTCAACCTGGCCCTTCAGCCGGACTTCCACTTTCCTGGCCGGAGGAACGTTAAGCTCGCTGCGGATGTTGCGCACGGCCCGGATGACTTCCATCAGCTTTCCCATGTCCTCTTCGACGTCGACGTCTATCCTCGACGTGTCGGCCGCCGGGTATCCCCGCCGCAGGATGCTGTCCCGCTCCCCGGGCAGGGCGTGCCAGAGTTCCTCCGTCAGGAAGGGGATGAACGGGTGCCCGAGGGCGAGGATCGTTTCGAACGCCCTGAGAAGGACAGCGCGCTGGTCGCGGCGCACCGCCGGGTCGGCATCCGGGGACAGCGACGGCTTGATCATCTCCACGTACCAGTCGCAGAACTCGTGCCACGTGAACTGGTAGAACGCCGAGCCCGCGTCGTTGAAGCGGTACTCCTCGATCCCCCGGCGAATCCCGTCGGCGGCGCGCTGGAGGCGCGACAGGATCCAGCGGTCCACGACGGAAAGCTCCGCCGGAAGTTCCCGCGGCGTCTCCCCGTCGACGTGCATCCCCACGAACCTCGCCGCCTGGAAGATCTTGTTCATGAAGTTGCGGTACCCTTCCACGCGGTCGTCGGACATCCGGATGTCGCGGCCCTGCGCGGCCAGCGCCACCAGCGTGAAACGGAAGGCGTCCGTCCCGTAGCGGTCCATCACCTCGAGCGGGTCGATTACGTTTCCGCGCGTCTTGCTCATCTTTTCGCCCTTGACGTCCCTCACAAGGGCGTGGATCACGACGTCGCGGAAAGGCGCCTTCCCCGTGAACGCGATCCCCATCATCATCATCCGGGCGACCCAGAAGAAGAGGATGTCGAACCCGGTGACGAGCGCGGACGTCGGGTAGTAGCGGGCCATGTCTTCGGTTTCGTCCGGCCATCCAAGCGTCGAAAACGGCCACAGCGCGGAGGAGAACCACGTGTCCAGCACGTCGTCCTCCTGCCGGAGGCTCGCGGACCCGCAGAAGGAGCATCTGTCCGGAGCGTCGGCCGCGACGGTCGTCTGTCCGCAGCCGGCGCAATGCCAGGCGGGGATCCGGTGTCCCCACCAGATCTGGCGGGATATGCACCAGTCGCGGATGTTTTCCATCCATTCGAAATAGGTCTTCTCCCACTGGGACGGAACGATTCGAGTCTCCCCCGTTTTCACGGCGCGGATCGCCGGTTCCGCCAACGGCTTGGTTCTGACGAACCACTGGATGCTCTCGGCGGGCTCCACGATCGTGCGGCATCGGTAGCAATGTCCCACATTGTGGAGGTACGGCTCGACCTTTTCCAGGAGCCCTTCCTCGCCAAGCTTGTCCACGACCGCCTGGCGGCAGGCGAACCGGTCCATCCCCGCGAAGGCCCCCGCTTCCGGGGTCATTTTCCCCGATTCGTCGATGACGCGCACCGAAGGAAGCTCATGGCGTTTCGCCACCTCGAAGTCGTTGGGATCATGCGATGGAGTGATTTTCACCGCGCCCGTCCCGAACTCCCTGTCCACCATCTCGTCGGCGATCAGCGGGATGGGGCGGCCCATGAGCGGAAGCCGGAGCGTCGATCCGACGCGCCCTTCGAACCGTTCATCCTTCGGGTTCACGGCGACAGCCGTGTCGCCGAGCATCGTCTCGGGGCGTGTCGTCGCCACCACCACGCTGCGGCGGCCGGACATCTCCGGATACCTTATGTAGTAAAGGGCCCCCTTCGTTTCCTCGTAGGTAACCTCGAGGTCGGAAAGGGCCGTGCGGCAGCGCGGGCACCAGTTGATGATGTAGCGCCCCCGGTAGATCAGCCCCTTCCTGTAAAGGCGGGTGAAGGCCTCGCGGACGGCGCGCGACAGGCCTTCGTCCATCGTGAACCGCTCCCGCTCCCAGTCGCAGGAGGCGCCCAGCCGCTTCAGTTGCCGGAGGATGACGCCGCCGCTCTCCTCCTTCCATTTCCAAACCCGCTCGACGAACGCCTCCCTGCCGAGATCCTGCCTGCCGATCCCCTCTTTCGCGAGAAGCCGCTCCACGACGTTCTGCGTGGCGATCCCCGCATGGTCGGTCCCCGGCAGCCACAGGGCGTTGCATCCCGTCATGATCCGGTAGCGTATCAGGACGTCCTGTAGCGTCACGTTCAGCGCATGCCCCATGTGGAGGGAGCCGGTTACGTTGGGAGGAGGGATGACGATCGTATAGGCATCCCCTGGCCGGGAGGGATCGGCGTGAAACAACCCCTTCCCGACCCAGAAGGCGTACCATTTTTCCTCGATCCCTTTCGGGTCGTAGGCCTTGTCCGTTTCCTTGCCTGCCATTTCCTTTAGAGGACTTTCAGGAGGATTTTTTTTCGGTCCGCTCGCGGATCCGTGCGATTTCCTCGCGAATCAGCGCTTCCGCCGTCGGGGGGATGACCTCCCATGCCACCGCTTCGACGGACTCCCGGATCCTTTGGGAAAACTCCGCGGAGAAACGCTCCATGAACTCCCACATCACCTTCTCCACCGCTTCCGCCGCCACCTTCTCGAAGATTTCCTGGGCACGGCCGGAAAATTGCGCTCTCGGCCCGCTCTCCGCCCCGGGGCCGGGTTCGGGCGGCGCGGGTTTGGCGGCTTCCTTATCGAGCAGGTCCACCTCTTCGAGGTTCTCCAATTCCTCGAGCTCCTCCGCCGCTTCGAGAGCGGTCTCGATGTCGGTGACCGCGGGCGGGGCATCCGCCAAGGGATTCCCTTCGATGTCCGCCGCCGGCTCCCCCGAGGGCGATTTTTCGATATCTTCGATGGAAACGTCGAACTCTCCGAGGGAAAGCCCTCCCTGGGGCACCTGCGTGCCGCGCGGCGAACCCGGAAGGAAATCTTCCACGTGTTGTGGGACCTCGGCCGGAGCCCCGCCTTCCTTGTCCACTTCCTCCATGACGTCGCTGAAATCCCACGGCTCGCCGGGAGGGGGCTCGGCCTTCTCCTTCGCGGCGGCGGCTTCTTCCTCACCGAATTCCAGCATCTCCAGCACCTTCTCGGCAAGTTCCCGGGACTCGAACGGCTTGAAGAGAACGCCGCGGGCGCCGCATTTCCTGAATTTTTCCTCATCGAAAGGAAAGAGCGTACCGGAAAGGATCAGCACGGGGCACCGGCATCCTTTACCGGACGCGCCGAGTTCTTCGGCCACCTGGAAGCCGTCCCGATCCGGGAGCGTCACATCGGCCACGACGAGATCGGGGGCCGTTTCGCGGGCAAGCCGCACCGCGTCGTTCCCGTTTTCGACCATCGTCAGGGAAATGTCCGACCGGGCAAAAGCCAGCTCGAATACCTTACGGATCGTCGAGCTGTCTTCGGCGAGAAGTATTTTCTTTCCCATGGACCCTCCCGAACCGCTCCATTTTAGGCGGTATCCGGCAGCTTTTCAACGTAAACGAGATCGATTTCGCCACGTTCCACGTCGGCGCGGCGCAACCGCACGCGCAGGCGGTCGCCCAGCGAGAATCGCGTCTTCCGAAGGGTCCCGAACCACTCACCCCGTTCCGCCGAATAGCGGTAATCGTCGTCTCGCAGGCTCGATATGTGGACGAACCCCTCCGCAAAGCATTCGGCAAGTTCCACGAAGAATCCGTAACCGACGATAGAAGAGATGACGCCGGTGAACGTCTCTCCCGTCCTTTTCGAAAGATGCAGCGCCTTGGCCCGCTGCTCGACGTCGCGCTCGGCGTCCATCGCGGCCCTTTCGCGCGCGCTCAAGTGCCGTCCGATCTCGCCCGCGCTCTCCTTTAGACCGGACGCGTAGGCCGAGAGACTCTTTTCACCAAGCGCCGCCTTGAGGACGCGGTGGACGACAAGGTCCGGATAACGCCTGATCGGCGATGTGAAGTGAGTATATTGGGAGAGCGCAAGCCCGAAATGCCCCGCCTGCTCGGGCCCGTAACGGGCCAGCATGAGGCTGCGCAACATAAGCACGTTGATGTATCTTTCGTATTTACCGCCGCGGGCAGCCTCGGTCCACGCCTGGAGGCGGGATGAAACGTCCCTGCGCTCGGTGACCTTCGCGCGCCGCAGGAGCCTCGCCGCGGCGTCCTCGAATTCTTCCATCCGGTCCTCCGCCGGCGGTTCGTGAATGCGGGACAGGAACGTGAAACCCTTTTCGGAGAGGAATTCCGCAACCGCCGTGTTCGCCAGCAGCATGAACTCCTCGATGAGCCTGTGCGCCTCCCATCGTGGATACGCCTCGACCCTCGCCGGGAAATCGTTCTCCACGACGATCTTCGCCTCGGGAAGGTCGAAGTCGAGCGCCCCGCGGTCCGAGCGCGCAAGCGTAAGGCGTCCGGCCGCCGCCTCCATCGACCTCAGCATTTTCCCGATTTCCGGCGGGATCGCTCCCTTGACGGCGCCCGCTCCTCCGCCGGTCAGGAACGCATGCACCTCTCCATAGGTCAGACGTGCGCGGCTTCGAATCACCGAGGGATAGAATGATGCGCGTCCGGGGCGGCCGTACGCGTCGAGCGGGATATCCACCGTCATCGTCAGCCGGTTCACGCCCGGCTTCAGACTGCACACGCCCTCCGAAAGGGCCGGGGGAAGCATCGGTACGGCACGGTCCGGAAAGTATACGCTGGTGCCACGCTCAAAGGCATCCCGGTCGAGCCGGGACCCCAAGGCAACGTAGCGTGATACGTCGGCGATCGCCACGAGGATCCTTGCACGGCCGTGTTCCTGCACCAGGCAGACGGCGTCGTCGAAATCGCGCGCATCGTCGCCGTCGATGGTCACGAAAGGATAATCGCGAAGGTCGACACGCTCAACCGTTTCGTGCGCATCGCTATCCCTCAACCGCGCAATGGGGAAACGTACGACATGAGGGATATCCTTTGCTTCATTTATCGCTCCATCGGAAAATTCGACGGGTACGTCCCTGGCGCAGACGACCGCGAGGAAGATCGTACCCATGTCGTAATCCTTGCCGAGAACCCTGATGATCTGAGCGTGTCCCTCTTCCCCGCCGCGCGGATACCGGTCGACTTCCGCCAGCACGAGGTCGTTCGCCTGTGGTTCCAGGTCTTCCGGGACCGTCACCGGCAGGTGCAGGTCCGCCTCCCGGTCGCGGAACCTCACGAAATCGCGCGCTCCGATCGGGGAATAACGGCCCACGAAGAGACGGATCCCGCGTTCCACGACCTGGACGATGCGTCCGGACGGGGGCATGCCTCCCCTGCGCCGTTCCAGCCGGACGCGGACGCGGTCCTTCGGCCAGGCGCCGGAGAGCGCATGGCCGGGAATGCGGATTGCAGGCTCATCCCGGGAATCCGGAATGACGAGCGGCCTCCCTTCCCGCGTAAACCGCAGCCGTCCTTCCCGCACCGGCCCGGCGTTTTCTTCTCTGCGGTGTCTGTCAGCGCCTGCGTACGGCGTTTCCGGGTGCGCGGCTTCGCCCCCCGGCCTTCGGGGCCCGTGCCTTCCCTTTCCGCGCCTGCCTCCCGCTTCGCCCACGCTCTTCATCGCGGCACGGAACATCCGCCGCTCACCCTTCGATACGCCCGCAAGCCGGTACCAGTCCCGGATGCTTTCCGCCTTCGAGCGGAATGCGTCGGCGTTCCGGCGGAGCCATTCCTCCCAGTATTCCCTGCCTCTCACACTGTCCTCCTCGAACTCATCCTACCCTTTTCGCCGCCAATTTCCGCCACCACTTTCCGTGTTGCCTGCCGCGCGCGCTTTGCTATAATCCTATTTCCTCGTATCCGGTGAAGTGCCGAAGTGGCGGAACTGGCAGACGCGCTAGATTCAGGGTCTAGTGCCCGCAAGGGTGTAGGGGTTCGACTCCCCTCTTCGGCACCATGAAACATCCGGGAGCGTCGGCGTTTGCCTGCGCTCCCTTTTTCGTTTCATGGTGCCCTGCAGGGAGTCGAACTCCAAGGGGCCGCCGAGCGAATAGCGAGGAAGAGCCGCCATGGATGGCGGCGTCAGGCCCCGCGGCCGCCGGCGGACGGAGGCCATGGATGGCCGAGCGCGAGCCGGTCGACTCCCCTCTTCGGCACCAGAAAAGCCACAGGGAGCACGGATAACACCGATGCTCCCTATTTTATTTTCTGGTGCCCGTCAGGGAGTCGAACTCCAAGGGGCCGCCGAGCGAATAGCGAGGAAGAGCCGCTTGCCCTGATCATCACCGATTCTTCATTCGTTCCAGGATCGGATAGATTTACTTGCGATCACCGACGC